>DATFIH010000001.1:0-12580 GCA_035270205.1 Clostridia bacterium
GTATTAAAACTTGTTGATTTAGAAGACTTTGGATATCGTAATGTAAATAGCTTAAGTGGTGGACAGCAACAAAGAGTTGCCATCGCGAGAGCAATTGTCAACGAGCCGCAAATATTGTTGCTAGATGAGCCGTTAGGAGCGCTAGATTTAAAAATGCGTAAAGATATGCAGATAGAGCTTATGAAAATGCATAAAACTTTAGGTATAACTTTTATTTATGTTACCCATGACCAAGAAGAAGCGCTTACTATGAGTGATTCTATAATTGTAATGCGTAATGGAGAGATACAACAAATAGGAACGTCTCAAAAAGTGTATGACGAGCCAGCGAATGCGTTTGTAGCCGACTTTATTGGTGAGAGCAATATATTTAGTGGTCTAATGATAAAAGACCGTCTAGTTACTTTCTGCGAGCACACATTTGAATGTGTTGACGTAGGTTTTAAAAAGAATCAACCAATAGACGTTATAATTCGTCCCGAGGATATTTACGTAATAAAAGGAGATGAAGAAAAATTAAGCAAAGCAATGGTAAGAGCCAAGGTTAGTTCTTGCGTTTTTAAAGGTGACCACTACCAAATAATCTGTAACGTAACGGGAGAAAAAGAGGAAAACGAAATCCTTGTATTTGATAATGTTCAGTGCTCTGTTGGAGAAGAGATAGGATTGTTTATAAAACCCGACGATATCCATATAATGAATAAGTTCCGTATAATAAACGAAATTGAAACCGAAATGTGGGACAGTAATGTGGTAGAAATATGCGGTGGCAGATTCGAGTGTAACAGTGATTTGCCCTCAGGAACGAAGGTCAAAGTAACAATAGATTTTGATGACGTTGAAATCGTAAATGACGAGGCAGACGGGGTGATTGGCGCAACGGTAGTCAACACTATTTACAAAGGTAGCTATTATCAATGTGTTTTGCGTACCGATAATTATTATGATTTCTTCGCAGATACGGACGACGATTGGTTAAAAGGTGACCGTGTAGGTATCAATGTAGCCAAAGATAAAATTGTTATAGAAAAGGTAGAAGAGAGCAATGAAAACTAATATTTTTGCAACTACATGGCATAAAATAAAGAATTTTAAAATGACAAGGAAAGTTTTTAGCTACCCATATATCCTTAGTTTATTATTCTTTGTTGTAATTCCAACAGTATTGGTGTTGGTGTATGCGTTCCTTGACGGACAAAACAAATTAACTTTCGCTAACTTCGTAACTATTTTTACCGACGGAGCAAGTATGAAAGTACTGCTAACGTCACTGCTTGTAGGTGTAGTGACTACAGTAATATGTTTTATTATAGGTTATCCTGTTGCATACATTTTGAGTCGAAACAAAGCAGGAAAACTAATAGTGCTTATATTTGTGCTACCAATGTGGGTTAATTTTTTGATAAGAACGTTGGCAACAAAAGCTATATTTGTAGCTTTAAACGTAGATCTTGGTATGGGTACAGTGTTGTTTGGTATGGTTTATAATTATTTGCCTTTTATGATACTGCCTTTGCATACTATACTGAGCAGTATAGATTCTTCTTACGAAGAAGCGGCGCGGGACTTGGGCGCAGACGGTTTGACTGTATTTATAAAATCAACACTGCCGCTTAGTATACCCGGTATTCTTAGCGGAATAACGATGGTATTTATTCCCACAATCAGTACGTTTGCAATAAGCCAACTATTAAGTGATTATACGATATTCTTATTCGGCGACAGTATTCAAACCAAATTTAACAATAACTTGTACGGAGTTGGTAGCGTAATGAGCCTCATCATGTTGATATTCGTTATGATAAGCAACTTCCTTATGAGTAAGGTAAGTGTAAAACAGGACAGAGGAGGAAATAACCTATGGTAAAGAAAATTTTAAAAAATGGCTACCTTGGTTTGGTATTGGCGTTACTATACGCACCTATACTTCTTATTATAGTATTTTCTTTTAGCAATTCGGCAACGTTTTCATTTGATGAAGGTTTCTCTTTTGAAGCGTATAAATCTATATTTACATCCGACCAAACGCCCATACTTTTGCAAGCTTTAAAGAATACTTTCTTGATAGCCATTATCTCAAGCGTGGTTGCAACAATACTAGGCAGTACTGCAAGTATTGGTATATTCAGCTTAGGAAAAAGGGCAAGAAGATTAGTAGAAGGCGTAAATCAGTTGCCTATTATAAATAGTGAAATAGTTATGGCGGTTAGCCTGATGCTGTTTTTTGTAACATTCAAATTCCCAGCAGGGTATGTTCGAATTATTTTAGGTCATATCGCTTTTTGTACACCTTATGTTGTTTTGAGCGTAACGCCAAGGTTAACTCAAATGGACCCCAATATTTATGAGGCGGCTTTGGACCTTGGAGCAAGTCCGACAAAAGCGCTTAGAAAAGTGCTAATACCTATGCTTGTTCCTGGAATCATTAGCGGTTTTGTTCTTAGCTTTACCTTGAGCATGGATGATTTTATTATAACTCAAATTAATAAAGGCGCGGCAACCGGAATAAACACATTATCTACTTACATCTATGAAGATGCAAGATTAAAAGGACTAAGTCCTTTCTGGTTTGCAATATTTAGCATTATATTTGTAGTTATACTAGGCTTAGTCTTGCTTATGAACTTCAGAAAATCAGCAGAAGCCGCAACAAAAGGAGGCGCAGATGAAGACAAGTAAAAGAACAAGCAAGATCATTACAATAATCTTACTTTGTAGCATACTATTAGTTACCGTGCTTGCTTTTATAGTTCCGCCGCTTTTGACAAAACAGTATGATGAGGAGCTTGTTATTTATAACTGGGCTGACTATATTGATACCGACGTACTAGGCGACTTTGCCGAGTATTATGAAGAATTAACAGGAAACAGCTTAAATATTATTTACAGCAACTTTGATACTAATGAAACAATGATGACGGAAATAATAAAAGGCGATAGTAAAATTGACCTTATGTGTCCTAGTGAATACGCTATTCAAAAGTTATTAAGATACGACCGTTTGGAAAAGCTCAACTTTGATTATGTAACCGAAGCGGGAGAAGAACTTTACGTTGATAATATCCGCAGTGATATAAGAGAAAAAATTGATACGGTATTTTCTGATATTGAAATAGGCGACAGCGTAGGGAATATGAATGATTATTTTTTACCCTATATGTGGGGGACGCTGGGCGTATTGTATAATACGAATTACCTAACGGCGGAAGAAGTAGAAGACGCCGGATGGGGAATATTTTGGAATACGTTAGAAAATGAGGAACTTGAAGGAAAAATACTTGTAAAAGATAGTATTCGTGATACCTATGTATGCGCGCTTATGTATCTTAAAGAACAAGATATGCTATCGGCAAAATATCAAGCGCTTAATATCGACGAACTTATTACTTGCACTGACGTTGAACTTATAGAATTAGCTGAACAAGTTTTAGCCGACCAAAGAAAGCATTTAAAAGGGTATGAAGTCGATTTTGGAAAAGATGATATGGTAAACGAAATAGCATACGTTGACCTTGCTTGGAGCGGAGATGCAACCTATGCAATAGAAGAAGCAATGGATGAAGAAGGCAATAGTTATTTAGATTACTATGTTCCCGAATCAGGAAGCAACATATGGTTTGACGGTTGGGTTATCCCTAAAGCGGATGACTATTACACGCCCAATTATCGCGCGGCATACTTGTTTTTAAACTATCTTAACAGACCGGACATTGCTATGTATAATACCGTAGAAATCGGCTATGCGTCAGCAGTAAGCAACGAAATATACACAACACTTTTAGAAAATGAGGATTATATGTCCTTATTTACGGTAGGCGATTGGGAAGAGAGTTATGAAATTCTCGATGAAGTATATGCTGATGACGAAAATTATTATTCGCTTCTAGGTATGATATATTTGCTTGAATGTTATGAAATCGAGCCTGACACAGAAAGCATACATGCATTTTGCGACGAAGAATTCTTCGGTGATACCAGAAGGTATTCTGAGTTTAACGAAAGTCTTGGCATGATGCAGGATTTGGGCAGATTCAGTGAAAGCGACAATGAACGTGTTGTGGAAATGTGGGAGCGTGTCAAATCCTACGGCGAATCGGAAAATTGGACAACACTGGGTATCTTGATAGGGATACTTGCCGGCATTAGTTTATTTACCATAGGCTTTATAGTTTTACGGTTCAAAAGAACACCAAAAGCAAAAAAAATAGCCTGAATTTAAGTATTACACAAAATAATAAGCACCTGGTACGGAACTAGGTGCTTTTTTCATAAATGATATTGAATTAGCCATTTGGGTTATGTTATAATTAATAAATATATATTTTTGAAAGGAGTTATAATGAAAAAATCTGTTAAAAATCTGTTAATTATTATAATATCTGTTGTTGTAGCCGTAGTTATGGGAGTAGGAAGTACTGCAATTGCTATTGCAGCATCTCATAATCATAAAAAGAAAGCTTTGATTATTCTTCCCGGTTTATTTGCCAGTGGTTTATATGATACAGAAACAGGCAAAGGGGTATGGGATCCTTTTGAAGATATTGATATCTGGTTGACCGATTTTATGGGAAGATCAGGATTGCCAACAGGCTTGCTTTTACAATTAATAGCAAACGAACAGGTTAGAGAAGAGCTAAGTAAACTGCTTGATAATGGCAGAATGGGAACACCCGATAGCTTATTTAATATGATGGCTATGAATGAAGACGGAACGCCAGTAGTAAAAACTATTCAGCCAGTACCTTTTAGTAGCGAAAGCCGTTTGAAATATGGCGTTGTAAATACTCATAACGAAATCTACAATACGCTAGAAGCGCAATATGGAGATGCTTACGAAGTTCAGGTATTCAACTATGATTTCCGCTTAGATAATAGAGTAAGTGCAGAAAAACTAGAGCAATACATAAATGAAAAAGGGTATAAAGAAGTAATAATTGTGTCCCATAGCAATGGAGGTGCGGTTGCATCGTGCTATTTTGCTAGAAGCAAAGCAAATCGTGACAAAGTAAAGTTATATATAAGCTTTGACTCGCCATATTATGGTTCTTTCGCAGCAATAGGCGCTTTAGAAAATGTCGATGGTATGATAAGCGGCATAACTGATACGCTCAAAAGCAATAGCAATCCTTTGATAAGTAATGTTGGCTCATCAATAGAAGACGTATTTTCCAATCAGTTTAAACGCTTGCTTGGGATGTGGGCGGTTTATCAACTGTTGCCTTCTTACGAATTATTAACTACTCAGCAGTATTATCACAGCTACGAAGAACAATTAATGGGAATAAACAATACTCCCTTAACGTTGCCTAAGGTTGAAATGCAAGAAGCAATGATAAATATTGATGGAGAGGATATTATATTTAAAAATGCAGAAGAGCTTTGGGAGTTTTATTGCAGTCGTCCTTGGGCAAAAATGTCCAATGGAGAATTGCGTCCTCAAATGGCGCAATGGTTGGATTTTCAAGAGGCTATGACGGTAACTCTCGAAGATGATACAAAAGTACATTCAACATCACAAGTGAATACCCAATACATAAGTGGAATGGGCTATGAAAATGCTACAAAAGTATATTTTGTTACAGACGAAACAGTAGACGGTGGATTAAGACAGATTAATAAACATGATTATACCGATCAAGGCGACGGAACTGTCTTATTATATTCGGCAACAGCCGGCACTACTGATGCATCACGCATTAACATTATCCCTTACGCTAACCATTATGATGTTTTCCAACGCTTTAACACATACAGCAAGGATATAACTATCAAAATAATCGATAGAGAATTAAGCCCGTGGGATAGGCTCTTGATTAATTTATATAAATAACATTATATTAAAAACAAATAACAATATTAAAACTGAAAATGAGTTCGGTATTGTACCGAACTCATTTTACATATTAAATTATTTTTTCAACTTTTAGAGTTAAACAAAATAGGTTTTTATCTAATTAACAAAAAATGACACGCATTTTTTACCATTTAGGTCTGATAAATCTTTTTTGTTCGTCAGTAAGGTCCAGACCTATTGTGCCGCCTGGATTCATAATGTTGTTGGGGTCAAAATGATTCTTTAGCGCCTTAAATACATCCATTTGATTCTTACCGACATAACCTTCCAACCACGGCGCAAACATTTTACCAATACCGTGATGGTGGCTTAATGCCGCTCCTGATGCTTGAATATGGTCGAGTATACCGCGATGATAATCTAAAAATTCATTAAGGTCATTCATTTTTGCGATAAATATAAAGTATAGGTTGGCTCCTTGAGGATAAGCATGAGACATATGTGTTAAACAAATGGTATCGGGGCGTGATTTACAATAAGCGCGAACATATTCGTGAACTTTGCCCATATTGTCCCAATTTACAGTACATTCCAAAGTGTCAATAATTACACCGTAGTCGTGCATAATATCTCTAAGGTATGGGTCGTTAAATCTGCCTTTTTCCCAACCCTCAACAGGTAAAGAGGTTAAGCTCATACCGCCGTAGCTTTTGCAAATTTTCTTTACGTTGCGGTAAACGTTTTTACAGAAACCTCTTTCGCCATCTGTAAAGCCTAAGAAAAGACATCTTTTGTTGGGCATATATCCTTTTGCTTTGAGTATTTGACCCAGCACGGGAATATCATCTACACCGTAAAGCTTCATCATATATTCGGTTTCTTCAGCATCGGATAGACGGAATACCGAAGGAAAACCTATTTGCGATTGCATTATTTCTCTTGCAGCTTCTCTTGCGATTTCCCAATTTTCAAAAACGAATGAGAATTTAAAGTGATTTTCCGGCATTAGACGGAAGACTTTTAATGTAACGTTGGTCAAAATTCCGAATGTGCCTTCGCTTCCAATCATTATTTGATTTATATCAGGTCCTGTAGCTTTTGCAGCATAGTCGTCAGTTTTTATAATGCCTCTAGGAGTAACGTAAACTTGTCCCAGTACCATATCTTCTATTTTACCGTAATAGGTAGAATTTTGTCCTGCTCCACGAGTTACCGTCCAACCGCCTACCGAACTGTACTCAAAACTTTGCGGAAAGTGTCCGCAGGTATAACAACGTTTTGCACCGAAACGCTCAGGAGCTTCATTTAAAGCCTTTTCCAAAGCAGGACCGCTCATGCCGGCTTGTACAACGATAGTCTGATTGGTCTCGTTGAAAGAAATAACCTTATTAAAACGCGGGCGCATATCCAAAGATATTCCGCCTTTCATACACTCAACACCCCGAGTAACACTTGAACCGCCGCCATATACATATATAGGTATAAGCTGCTCATCACAATATGCAACAATTTTTACAATTTCGTCGTGGTTGTCGGGATAAATAACTATATCGGGAACGTTTTCGACAACGTGCTTGCGAAGTCGCATAACGTCGTGCATCGTTTTGCCGTAAGCAACAGACAAGCGAGAATAGCAGTCTTGTTTTACATTTTCTTTTCCTACAATCTCCTCAAATTTCTGTATTTGAGTTGTCGTTAGTTTTATAGGAATTTCAAAGTCTACCTTTTCAAGTCCCATTTCTTTACGTTCAATAAAATCTTCATCCGTCATATGGAAAGCTTCCTTCATCATGTTGAAAAGGCTTTCTTTAGGTGTTTTAAAAAAATCGGGAGCGCCCCATTTGTAAATACTCCTATATGAATCGGCGGGTGCTACTTTTTCGTACCAGTCGGGTTTAAACCCTTTGTAAGGTTTTGACATTGTTGATCCTCCTAATTAGATTTTATTTTTCTTAGCCTACTATAAATAGGCTTCAAACGTGGATATGTTTTTTCGTAAATTTCATTAAAAAGCTGCTCATAAAGTGCGTGCGTAGCTTTTGTCGGTGTAAATTCCTTAGTAATTTGCACCATATTTTTTATTGCTTGATCATAACTGTCATAATATTTTAAGCCGACAAACGCACATATTGATGCGCCAAGTCCGCTTGTTTCATATGTCTGTACTCTCCGTACGGGAACGCCAAACATATCTGCGGTAATTTGGCAAACTTCATCGCTTTGTGCGCCACCGCCCGAAACCATTATGTATTCAATTTTCTTTTTCGATTTCTTTTCCAGTTTCTTAAGCCCTTCATAAAGCGCATAATTTATACCCTCTATTATTGCTCTGTATATATGGAATAGGGTATGCCTTTCGGTAAATCCTATTATAGCGCCCAGTGCCTCTGTTCGTTTTAACGAGGGCGACCAATACGGCTCTACATATAGACCTTCACATCCTGCTGGAATAGAGGGGAGCATTTTGTCCAAGTTTTTTTCGTCTAGTTGAGCATTCTTACCGCCTGTTTTCCTTATGAATTCATTTACAAACCACGTTAGCATCCAATATCCGCGAAATACTATTATTTCCGGGTTATACATATTGGGATAAACGGCAGGGTAGGCGGGTAAAAAAGGTTCAGGCTCGATATATTTTGGACTAGTTATTTGTATGGTTGCAGTGGTCCCGAAGGAAATACTTGCAACGTTGTCATAAATCGTACCTGTGCCTATCGTCTCACAACCTTTATCACTGCCCGATGCAATAAGCGGTAACCCTTCTTTTATCCCTGTAGCAATGCTTGCTTCTTTGGTAATATGTCCTAAAAGTTCACCTGCTTCAACTAACGGAAACAATTTATCCTGTTCCAAATCAAATATACATCTTTGGAAATGTTTTTCGCTCATCCATTGTTTTTTCTTATAATCAAATGGAAGATGAACTATCATAGAAGCTACGCTGTCTACAATATTTCCGCAAAGCCTATAATTGAGGAAAGTGCTATATTGCAAATATTTATAAGTCTTTTCCCAAATATGAGGTTCTTTTTCTTGTATCCAGTTTACCTTTCCGTCGCGTCTATTTTTCTTAACCGCTTCTGTCATACCTACCAATGCAAAAAGAAACCTTGAAAAAAGCGGTAAAGGTTTTTTGCATTCTATCTCACGTCTGTCCAGCCATAATATACAAGGACGTATAGGATTTATATCTTTATCCACACACACGCCAACATCGCGCATTGAGGCAACCGTAACACCTATTATGGAATCCCATTTTTCTAGGTTGCGTGATTGCAGTTTCTTAGAAGCTTCACAAAGCACATCCCAATAAAGATTGGGGTCCTGTTCTGCATATCCTTCTTGGGTAGAGTAATATGGCTCAAAAGAAATCTTTTCTTTATCAATTAGTTTGCCTTTATCATCAAAAAGCATAGCACGAGTGCTTTGTGTTCCACAGTCAAAAGCCAATATCAGTTTGTCCATTACTTTGTCACCTCCACAAGACGTGTCATATCGGTAGTTACTATAAGGTCAACGCCACTATCCAAAACGTTTGGATACAAAACTTCGCCTGTTACATATATTCTATCGATTGTTATTGTATTTATCAGTTTAATAAGTTCGGCAATTTTTCCTTTGGGTATATCTCCTTTAGTACGTACCGGAATTACTGGAGCTTCGGGAAAAATGCTAGCAACAGTGCTTGTTACACTGCGCATAGGATTGGTGAGTTCTTCAGTTGCAAAATCAACACCACGTTTGCATTTATTGTTTTTTACCGTTATGGCATCTCCGTTTTTTGATACCTCTAGGTTGCAACCGTTAGGGCATACAATACAAATAAGATTAGTCATTGTTACCCTCCAGTATCAGCGTTATATTATTGTCTTTTTTAAGGTCTAATTCCACAGTGACCTTTTCCATTTCAGGAGGTTTTACAAAATTAAATTTCTTGGCAAAAACTTCTTTATCATCAACAAATACTTTTAAAACTGCTTTTTTATAATCGCATTTTGAGCGAAAATAAAAGGTATAAGATTTGTTTTCACTAGCTACGTCTAGCATTTGCGGAACGGCATACAAAAACCCTTTGCTTGTTACTTTTATTAGTTCACGTTTATTGGTGTTGTTTATATTTTTCCCAGCAATTTCACTCACTTCGCTCACATAATCGACAAGGTCATGCACGTGCAAGGCGTTGCCTACGCTGTAAACACCGTCTAATTGTGTCATCATATTTTGGTCGACATATGGACCTTTTGTGCAAGGGTCAATGGCAATATCCAAGCTTTCAGCAAGTTCATTTTCAGGAATCAAACCAACCGATATAATAAGGGAATCACATTCTATTATCTCTTCAGTTCCACAAATCGGGTTCATTTTATCGTCTACTGACATTATTTCTACTTTTTCCAACCTTTTATCACCAAAAACTTTGGTAACTGTTTTGGAAAGGTGCAGAGGAATATCAAAATCGTACAAACATTGCTGAAGATTTCTAGAAAGTCCACTGGGAGTAGATTTTGCTTCATATACGCCAAGGACTTTTGCGCCCTCTAAGGTAAGCCTTCTCGCCATAATGAGACCAATGTCACCACTACCTAAAATAACGCATTTTTTTGTGGGCAATGCGCCTTGAATATTCACATAATTTTGGGCAACGCCTGCGGTCATAAGTCCCGAAGGTCTTGTACCGTGTATATTTACTTGTCTAGGTGACCTCTCTCTACAACCGTTGGCAAGAATAAGATTTTCGCCTTCATAGGTTTTGATACCATCCGAAGACGTGGTTGTAATATAGAAGATACCCTTTTCTTTTTTTATATTGACTACAAAATTCCAAAGTTTTACGTCAATATTTGAAGAATTGTTTACATTGTCAATAAACCATTGAGCATACTCGGGACCTGCGAGCTTTTCGCCAAAACGAATAACGCCAAAACCATCGTGAACGCATTGTTTTAAAATACCGCCCAGCCGTCCTTCCCGCTCAATAAGTAAAACTTTATTTTGTTTGTTTACGGCAAGAGCCGCAGCCATTCCGGCGGGACCGCCACCAATAACAATAGCATTATATCTCATTTGTCGGCTCCTTTGCTAAAGGCTATGAGTATTTCACTATTTTCCCCTTTTTTAGTCACGCTAGTTATATCTTTTCCTGTTTGTTCAGCAATAATTTTGGTTATTAAAGGTGAGCAAAAACCACCTTGACATCTACCCATGCCGGCTCTGACGCGTCGTTTAATTCCATCAATGGTAAAAGACGGGATAGGGGAGTTAATAGCGTCTATTATTTCTCCTTTGGACACTTGTTCACATCTGCATATAATAACGCCATAGTCGGGATTTTGATCAATTAGAGCGTTTCTTTCTTCTATTGGCAGTGATTTTATACAAGGAATACCTTTGCGGTGTCCGTTAAAGTTTTTATTTGTTGCTTCTTCTTTGGATAGATGCAAAATATCTAACGTGTACTTTGCTATATCTTCGGCAATAGCAGGTGCTGCAGTAATGCCGGGGGACTGTATGCCCGCAGCTTGAACAAGGTTTTTTATTACAGGGCTTTTTTCTACAATAAACATTTCCTCATAAGTAGCCGCTCTTGTTCCAGCAAAATAGGTTATTATATCGCATTGTTTTAGCTTAGGCGTGAGCATAACTTGTTTGTTAAAAACTTCATCTAAATCTTCCCTTGTAGTGCTTTCGTCCTCGCGTTCAATTACTTCGGTTGCGTTGGGTCCAATAAGGAGATTGTGGTCGATAGTAAGTATTACTCCACCACCTTTAGTATGTCCTTTACCAGAACTTGTTTTGAGAGCAAATTTGCCCACAACAGATTTGGTAATGTCACTTACTTTGCTGTCAATGACAGCTTCAACACCTTTTCTGGGGTGTATAGTGAAAAATCTATCTCCTGCTTTTTCGGCAATTTTATCGGAAAAAATTCCCGCTGCATTTATTAATACCTTGGGGTAAATAGTCCCACGGTTAGTTTCTACAGAAAGTATTTTTTCGCCATCGTTAACAATATTTAAAACAGCGGTATTTAGACATATTTTGACACCGTTAGTTACCGCATTTTCGGCAAGCGCAATCGTCATTAAATACGGGCTTACTATTCCGGCGCCACCGCACATAAACCCACCGAAACTTAAACCGGGGTTTGGTACTATCTCGGACACTTGACTATGAGATAAAGGTTGTACGGGAATATCGTTTTTGCGTGCGCGAGATTTTAGGAAAGGATAAATATACTTTTGCCATTTTTTTGTATAAAGCACGCATTGACCGCATTTTTCAATAGGAACATCTAGTTCTTTGCTTAAAGTATCGTAAAGTTTATTGCCGCGCATATTATATTTTACTTTGTTACTGCTTGGTTTAAGGTCGATACCTGCGTGAATCATACCGTCGTTGCGAGATGATTGACCGGTAGCTAAGTCATATTCTTTTTCCAGTAACATAATTTTTAAATTGTATTTGGAAAGTTCTCTACTTATTGCGCATCCTACAATGCCACCGCCCACAATAACTACATCGGGTCTTTCGCCGTCATAGAGATTATCGGAAATTTGGGAAGTTCGCATAGGCTTTTCTATATAGCCTTTTAACTTTATATCATTGATTACTCCTCGAGAGTTTTTGTTGACAGCTAGCTTTCCACAAAGCAGTATATCGTCATAGTTATCGAGTTCCCCCGATAATTTTACGCCACCATTATAAGAAGAAATCGAAATATTCGAAAACCCCGCTCTTTTTATGTTCTTTGCAATTTTTTCAATGTATCTCATGATATTTCAAGTA
>DATFIH010000002.1:0-5510 GCA_035270205.1 Clostridia bacterium
CATTATCACAAACGATAGTAACAAATTTAATTTCAAATAAAGTATCTGCTGTTTTGGAAAACTGTTCTACTACTTCTTCTTTATTTACAGGGTTTGTTTTAGCCATAGGAATATCTTCTTCTCCATATATTTCTACAGTTATTCCTTGGCTTGACGCTATTATATGCGGTTTTTCACCATGCACAATTCTTATGCCTGTGTCTATAATTATTTTTTTTTGTATGTCTTTAATAGAATTATTTAGTGCGTTATCTGTGGTTATTAAGGTAATGTCACCAACATTTACAGCTTTATCGGTGCGTATAAGATATTTCAAATTGCCAAGGTCGGTTATAACAACGCCGCCTCCAACTTCTTTTTTATTTCTTGTTATCTTAAATCCGTCATTAATACCTACCGCATAATCCATTTTTGCAACTGCGCTATTTGTCGACCTAACCTCAACAATTCGTCCAAATTCAACTCCTATATGGCCAGGAGCAAAAGGATAAATTTTATCTTTTTCGCCGAAATATAAAGTTGTATAATCTCCACGATTATAAAGCATTTTTAACGTGTTTAAATCGGATATTTCAGGAATTGCTTTAGATGTATTGTAATATTGGTAAATGTTTGTCGTGCCCCCAACGTATTCAGGGCGACGCAACCTTCCTTCAATCTTAAATGAATCAACTTTTGCGTCTTTTAGCTCTTGCAAATTATCCAGCATATTTACATCTTTTGCAGATAGCAAATACCCTTCGTTTGTTTTTTTACCATTAATATAGCAGGTATAAAATTGTCGGCAAAGCTGGTTACATCTACCACGATTGCCACTGTTTCCAGTCAGCATACTACTAAGCAGACACGCGCCCGAAAAACCTACGCAAAGCGCGCCGTGCACAAAAACCTCCACTTCTATATCAGAGTTGTTTTTTATGCATTTTATTTCATCTATGGTGACTTCCCTTGATAGAACTACCCTGTCAAAACCAACTTTTTCTAAAAAACGCACGCCAAACAAATTATGTATGCCCATTTGCGTACTAGCATGGACTTGCGCTTTGCTGTACTTTTTTATAACGGAAAGTAATGCAAGGTCGGATATAATGAAAGCATCAATATTAGCATCTTCCGCTTCTATTATTATTTCCTTAGCCTTGTCAATTTCATTATTTTTTAAGGATATATTCAATGTAAGGTATGCTTTTACTCCAAACAAATGGCAAAAATCGGTCACCTCTTTAAGTGAGGAAAAATTTCCGCCTCGCGCCCTTGCGTTTAATTCTTTATAACCAAAAAAAATGGCATCTGCGCCGTTGTAGACTGCATTTTTATATGAATCTATAGACGATGGTGCCAATATTTCAGTTGCAAACTCTTTTTGTGGTAAATGAGAAAAACTTCCCCAGTTTCTTTTGGTAGAATAGGAAGGTATTTCTTTATTACTATCGCAAATATACATCTAATTCCTTTAATTTAGTTAAAATATTATCTATTTCAATATTTACGTCGCTATCTGTTAACGTGCGAGTATTTTCTTGAAAAGATAGCTTTACTGCAATACTTTTTTTACCTTTATCTACTTGTCCACCTGTATATACATCGAAAATTTCAAGATTATCTAAAATATTTGAACAAGATTCTTTAATGGTTGAAAGAAGTAATTGCGCAGGCATATTTATTGGCGTAATTAGAGCTAAATCTCGTTCCATACCTTGGAATTTGCTTATCGTTTTGTAAGGTTTAATATCTATGCCTTTTTCTGCTATAAACTCTGCGTCAAGTTCTGCATAGTAAAGCTTTTTGTCTAAATCGAATTCCTTGTTAACGTCAGGATGAACTTCACCTAAGTAACCAATTTCTTTGCCGTTACTTAAAATTCTCGCGCTTCTACCACTATGTAGAAAGCTAAGTTTATTCCTTTCAAAAACCACTTCAATTCCAAAAGTAAGCATAATGTCATCAATTATTGACTTTAGACTGTAGTAATCTTCTTTTTCTCCAAACAATCCTATTGCTAACTTGTTCTTTTCTTCCGGTAATTCGGTAAGAGGCAATGCTTTTGATATATATGTTTTGGCAAGTTCAAACAATCTAAACTCTTTATTTCCTCTTGAAATATTGTATGCCATAGTTTTTATCATGCTATAACTTAAAGTTGTGCGCATTACACTAAAGTCTACACCGATAGGATTGGCTAAATGTATTGCTTTTCTTATATCGCTATCCACGTCAAGTTTTAGCATATCAAAGCCTTTGGGTGATATGAAAGAATAGCTTACTATTTCGAATGCACCTTTTCCTACCATAATATCTTTTAGCTTTTCCAAACGGTTTTGATAACAAGTCATACCACCTTTGGTATTGCTATAAATCTTAGCTTCAATAATATCATAACCATACATTCTGATTACTTCTTCAGTAAGATCATTTATACCGATTATGTCCTCTCTGTAATTTGGTATCTTTGTAGTTAATATATCTCCTTCGGCTTCGGTTGTAAGCGTTAACGAATTGAGAATATCCATAATTGCTTTTTTGGGAATATCTTTACCTATTACTTTATTAATTTCTTTGTAGTTATAGGTGAAAACCTTGTCTTCATATTGCTCTTTTATTTGGTCTATATGTCCGGAAACAACCTCACCCCATTTATATTTGTCAAAGAGTGAGAGCGCTCGGTTTAAACCCATTTCTTGAGAAATGTAATCAATGCCTTTTTCATAGCGTTGCGAACTGTCCGATTTTAAATTAAGCTTTCTTGACGTATGTCGTACGCTATCTCTTGCAAACCTTGCGCTTTCCAAAATTACTGTTGACGTGTCAGGGCTTATTGAAGAATATTCTCCGCCCATAACACCGGCAATGGCAATTGGTTTAACATTGTCGCATATAGCAAGGTCGTTATTTGTTAATCTGTACTCTTTACCGTCTAAGGCAACGATTTTTTCGTTATCTTTAGCGCGTCTTACTATAATTTTGTGCCCTTCCAAATTGTTAAGGTCAAAAGCATGCATAGGCTGTCCAATTTCGAATAAAACATAGTTGGTAACGTCTATTAAGTTATTGATTGGACGCACTCCAACCGCTTTTAAGCGGTCACGAATAATTTTAGGAGAAATAACTTGCTTTACGTTTTTTACTCCACCAGCCATATATCTTGGACATAAGTCGTAAGCTTGATTATCAACAGATACAAAAGAAGATATCTTATCATCGCTGACCTTATATGACATATCCGGCAATTTTATACTTTTGCCTGTTACTGAAGCAACCTCTCTTGCTATCCCTAAAATGCTATTGCAATCAGGACGATTGGCAGTTATAGCTACATCAAGCACAACTTCACAATTTCCTATGATATCGTTAATATCTTGTCCTAATTTAGGTTGATTTTGCAAGATAAGTATTCCATTTACTTCCGCGCCTTCATAATCTTCATTAATTAGGTTTAATTCAGCGCCTGAACATAACATACCCTCGCTTACAACGCCTCTTAACTCTCCAGTTTTAATGACTTTTCCATCATGAAGAGTGGCACCGTCTAAAGCAACTGGAACATAGTCACCTACTTTGACGTTATTAGCACCTGTTACTATTTGAACAACTTTATCGCCAATGTCAATTTGACAAACGTTAAGGTGGTCGGAGTTGTTATGTTTTTCCATAGCAATAATTTTGCCTGCTACTACATTTTTTATGAGGTCACGCATTTTTATTATTTCTTCTATCTCAAAACCGCAACTTACCAATTTGTCAGCAAGCTCTTCTACGCTTATTTCTATATCTACAAATTCTTTTAACCAACTGAAAGGAACTTTCATAATTTTTTATCCTCCTATTTGTACTGTCTTAAAAAACGTATATCGTTTTCAAACAAAATACGCATATCGGGAATACCATATTTTAACATGGCGCATCTTTCAATGCCTACTCCGAAAGCAAAACCAGAATATATGTTCGGATCAATACCGTTTGCTTCTAACACAATAGGATTTACAATCCCTGCCCCGAGTACTTCTATCCAGCCTGTACCTTTACATAGCCTGCAGCCTGCTCCTTTACAGTTAAAACAACTTACATCAAGTTCTACGCTTGGTTCAGTAAATGGAAAATATGAAGGACGCAATCTTGTTTTTGTTTCCTGTCCGAAAAAGCTTTTTGCAATTTCGTCCAAACTGCCCTTTAAATCGCAAATAGTAATGCCTTTATCTACCACAAGTCCTTCCATTTGGTGAAACATTGGCGAATGAGTAGCATCGTCATCAGAGCGATAAACTTTGCCGGGACTAACCATACGTATGGGAGGATGTGATACTTCCATAGTCCTTGCTTGAGCAGATGACGTTTGAGTTCTTAACAAAAAGTTTTCAGTAATATAAAAGGTATCTTGCATATCTCTTGCAGGATGATCTTTAGGAACGTTTAATTGTTGAAAATTATAAAAATCAGTTTCTATCTCGGGACCTTCTTTAACTTCGTATCCAAGACCTATAAAAGCATTTACAAGTTCATTTTTAGCTAAAGTTATTGGATGCAATCCACCTTTTGCTAAACTTGATTTGCTTAAAGTAATATCTATTTCTTCGCTAATAAGCTTTCTTTCTTTCTCAATCTTTGACAAGTGTAATTCTGTATCAGATATAAGTTGTTCTACTTTTTGTCTAAGTTCATTGATGTACTTGCCAGCTTTGGGTCTTTCTTCATTGGAGTAGTTCTTGAGTGATTTTAATAAAGCGGTAATTTCACCGTTCTTACCTAAATATTTTACCTTTAATTCGCCAAGTTGCGTTAATTCACGAACTGCTTGAATTTTGCTTCTTGCCGTCGATAAAATGTTATCAATTTTGTCCAGCATATCGTGCTCCTAAATTATATAATAATTTATTATAACACCTTCATTATGCCTTATGCAAGAAGTTATGGGACCAAATCTAAATAATCAGACGTTCCTTGGGTCAAATATGTTTCGGGTACGTCACCAACAATTATTGTTTCTGCCATAACTATATCATTAAACGCTGTGGATTCTTCGCTACGCATAGGTATTACTATCTCCATATCTACGTGCAGCGTAACAACTAAGCTATGTTTAACTTGATTAATACCCATACTTTCAAACTTACTTTCCACAGAAGAATAGCAATTACAAACAGTTTCGATGTTTAAAGGAATTTCCACTCCCAAAGTTGCGAGTAAGCTGCTGCCTGTAAATGCTCCGACGGGTAAAGTTATTGTTTTTGTTCTCATAGAGTTTAGCTGATTCTGCACTTGTTTTTGCAGTATCATACTAATCTGATTAATTAATCCCGTATTGGCAGAAATCGCACTAACGTTACTGTTATTATCATAATATATTTTGAAATAATCATCATAGAAAATACTTAAACTTTGCAAATATGTGTTAGCATAATTTATTATACTAATTACTTCTGAACGAATTTCTTGCGAAGCAAGCGTACAAACAATCGGCATAACAACAAAATTATAGTATAAAACTGATGATACGATAACAATCAGAATTATTG
>DATFIH010000003.1:0-2026 GCA_035270205.1 Clostridia bacterium
GCTATAATACCATTTGTTGAAAGAAACATTTTTGTATACTAAAATCTTATATTAGGAGATTATTTATGAATAAAAAGACAATTCGTGATGTAGACGTTAAAGGCAAAAAATGCCTTGTAAGAGTAGACTTCAATGTTCCCATGAAAGGATCAGAGATAACAGATGAAAACCGTATAAACGGCGCACTCCCTACTATTAAGTATCTTATGGACCAAGGTGCTAAAGTTATACTTTGTTCGCATATGGGCAAACCTCACAACATTTTTACTCCCAATTTTAGTCTTAATAAAAAAGAAAAAGCAGCGATTGCGCTTTTGGATAAATCTGAACAACAAGCAGCTAAAGACGCGGCGATATCAAAAGCTTTGAGTGGCGATGCTAAAAAGTTTACGTTAAAACCAGTAGCCGACAGACTTAATCAAATACTTGAGGGTAAAGTTACGTTTGCTACCGATATAGTTGGTCAAGATGCAAAAGCTAAAGTAGCAGCATTAAAGCCCGGCGAATGTGTACTATTAGAAAACCTTCGTTTTGACGCAGGTGAAGAGGGTAGAAGCGAAGAGCTATGCAAAGCTTTAAGTGAGTTTTGTGATGTTTACGTTAACGACGCTTTTGGTACTGCGCACCGTTCCCATGCATCCACAGCAGCAATTGTTGAATATGGATATGCAAAAATTGCGGTATGTGGTTTTTTGATTGAAAAAGAGTTGTCCGTTATGGCAAACGCTTTAGAAAATCCCGTTCGTCCTTTCGTAGCAGTGCTTGGTGGCGCTAAGGTTGCCGACAAATTAAAAGTTATAGAAAATTTACTAGAAAAATGCGATAGTTTAGTAATAGGCGGAGGAATGGCATATACGTTCTTAAAAGCTCAAGGCAATGAAGTGGGAACTTCACTTGTAGATAATGAGAAAATAGAATATTGCAAAGAGATGATTGCAAAAGCAGAGAGTATGGGTAAAAAGATTTATTTACCTATTGACACTGTTATTACCAAATCTTTCCCGAATCCTATTGATGCTGAAATCGAAGTGAAAACAATAGAAGAAAAAGATTTCCCTTCTGATATGATGGGGCTTGATATCGGTGAGCAAACTCAAGAACTTTTTGCCAACGTTGTAAAACAAGCAAAAACTATTATTTGGAATGGACCTATGGGAGTTTTTGAAAACCCAATACTTGCAAAAGGAACAATAGCAGTAGCTAAAGCTCTTGCAAGTGTTCCAACCGCTACCACAATTATTGGTGGTGGAGATAGCGCAGCAGCTGTTGCACAGTTGGGATTTGCTGATAAGATGACACATATTTCGACAGGCGGCGGAGCTTCACTTGAGCTTTTCGAAGGTAAAATTTTACCCGGAATCGCTTGCCTTAATGATAAGTAATTAATAACCTATAAGGAGAGATAACAATGAAGAGACCAATTATCGCAGGAAATTGGAAAATGAACAAGACAAATGCTGAAACAAAGCAACTTATAACCGAGTTAAAACCTTTGGTAAAAGATGCTCAATGCGAAGTTGTTTGTTGTGTTCCTTTTACCAACATTGTAACTGCAAGAAAAGCAGCAAGAGGCAGCAACATCAAAATAGGCGCGCAGAACGTACACTGGGCTGAAAAAGGAGCTTTTACCGGGGAAATATCCGCAGAAATGTTGAAAGAGCTCAAGGTAAGTTATGTGCTTACAGGACACAGTGAAAGACGTCAATATTTCGGAGAAACCGACGAAACAGTTAATTTACGTACAAAAGCAGCTTTAAAGGCAGGCTTAAAAGTAATAGTTTGCGTGGGCGAATTGCTCAATGAAAGAGAAGAAGGTAAGACAGCTGAAGTTATTACACGTCAAACCATTGGAGCTTTAAAGGATATTACTAAACAAGAATTGAAAAAAATCGTTATTGCATACGAACCAGTTTGGGCAATAGGTACAGGCAAAACCGCTACAGCCAAAGACGCTAACGATACTATAAAAATTATTAGAAAAGTTGTTCGTAAACTTTACGGTAGAGCAAGCGGAACATCAATACGT
>DATFIH010000004.1:0-2436 GCA_035270205.1 Clostridia bacterium
GAACAACCTTTTTTACCAATCATATCTTTAGCAAATATTTGAGTTGTTAAAAATGTTCCTAAGAAGTTTAAATCAAATACAAACCGTACTCCGCTTTCTTCCAGCGCAAAAAAATCTTTTTCAATAGATTTTTCTATATCACAATATTCGTTATCCGTAGTGGCTCTTGCATTGTTGCCACCTGCGCCATTTATAAGTATGTCGCAACTGCCTAGCTCATTTACAATTTGGTCGTGAGCTAGTATAAGTGAATTTTTATCGATAACGCTTGCGCCATACGCTTTTGCCACTCCGCCTTTTTCTCTAACTTTCGCCGCAACTTTTTCTGCAGAAGAAAGATTTAAATCAATAAGAGCAAGCTTTGCGCCTGACTGGGCTAGTTCCTCAGCTATTCCACCGCAAATAATACCGCCTGAGCCGGTTATTACGACTACTTTGTCTTGTAAATCAATTTTAAATTTCGCCATTTATTACTCCTTGTCTTTATATCTTTTCAGTGCTTGCCAAACTCCGTTTATATAGCTTGCTCCAAGCGCTCTATCGTACAAACCGTATCCTTTTTTGCCGTCCTCGCCCCATATCATTCTACCGTGGTCAGGACGAATATAACCTGTAAAATTGGTGTCAACAAGAGCTTTAATCACGCCTATTATATCCATAGAGCCATAGCTTTGGTCGTGAGCGGTTTCTTCAAAGCCGTCATCAGTAAGCTTTATGTTTCTAATATGCATAAAATGAATTCTGCCCATTGCTGAATACTTTCTCACCATTTCTACCATATTATTGCTAGCGTCTGCGCCTAATGAACCTACGCAAAAAGTAAGACCGTTATACGGGCTGTCGACAAGTTTTAAAAACCTGTCTATGTTTTTTTCGTTGGTTATTATGCGTGGAAGTCCAAAAATACTCCACGGCGGATCATCAGGATGTATAGCCATCTTTACGTCGCTTTGCTCCGCGACAGGTATAATCTGCTCTAAAAAGTATTTCAAATTGTCAAAAAGCTTTTCTTCGTCTACATTTTTGTATTGCTCAAAAAGTTTTCGCATATCTTCTTTTTTATAGCTCGAGTCCCAACCAGGCAAAGAAAGTTCTCCATCGAGTGGATTCATTTTCTCTAATTGGCTCTTATAATAAACAAGCGAATTAGAACCGTCTTTTGCTACCTTGTCCAGTTGTGTTCTTGTCCAGTCAAAAACAGGCATAAAGTTATAACAGATACATTTTACCCCCGCTTTGCCTAGACGCTTTATGTTTTCCTTATACGCTTCTATGTATTTATCACGTGAATTAAGTCCAAGTTTTATATCCTCATGAACAGGCACACTTTCAATAACGTCAAAATTTAGTCCGCTTTGTTCGGTGAGAGTTTTTAATTTTAATATACTTTCCTCACTCCAAACATCGCCGACTTTAACGTCATAAACAGCAGTTACTACGCTATGCATACTTGGTATCTGTCTTATTTTTTCTAAACTTATTTTATCGTTTTCTCCGTACCAACGGAAACAAAGTTTCATATATTCTCCCTCTAAAAAAAAATTCTTGCTAATATAATAACATATATTGGATAATATGTGTATAAATTTTCCCCGATTTTCTAGATATTTGCCGCGCCAATAACTAATATTTCACAAAAAACTCGAGCAAGGCAAGAAATAATCTCAAATATATAAGGATTTTTCCCTTGCTCAAGGTATAGCTCTTCCCCCTTGAGCTCTTGGCTTTGCTTCTAGTGTTATAAGGCATAACTACCTCATTTCACTATCTGTATTATTATACATCATTAATTTTTACAATAAGATTGTATAAATTGCTAAAATACTTGCAAAACTTGACATTAAATATTATAATATGTATATAAGGAGAAAAATATGAAAAACCTGTGGACTTCGTCACAACTTATGACGAATAAAAGCTACACAATAGCCCACTATTGCAACAAGGACCTTCAAGAAGTTAGTTTGCATAGTCATGATTTTTATGAATTATATTTTTTCATTAGCGGTAATGCCAGTTATATTATAGATAATTTTCATTATCGCCTAGAACCTGGTGATATTTTGCTTATTTCTCCCAGCAATTTGCACCACCTCAAAATCAACGACACCAGCGTTGCGTATGAGCGAATGGTCTTATGGATAAATCCACGTTATCTTTCTAAGCTATCTACAACAAATACCAAACTATCTTTTTGTTTTGAGGAGTGCAGCAAAAGCAAGAACTTTTTGATACGAGACAAACACCTTTCCGAAGAGATAAAATTTTCTTTGTTCGCTCTTTATAATAAAGGGAACGATTTTGGCTCCGATATCTTTGCCGAATTGCAAATAAAAAGTATACTTTTAAAACTTTGTGTGTTTTTTAAACAAGAAGGAAAAGTAAATCAACATCACGTACAAAAAATTAATCCAATAATTAAAAAAGTTATTGATT
>DATFIH010000005.1:0-5808 GCA_035270205.1 Clostridia bacterium
TTACAGGCACAGTGTATTTTCCTTCCAGTGTAATAAATTTGCAAAAAGATGCCTTTTACTACCTGCGCAGCAGTGCAAAAATAGAATTTGCAAACGTTGAAGAAATTATGAATATTGATCCAAGTGCTTTTTACAGAAGTATTGGCAACGTGAGTTTTGGCGTATAAAGTGGAAAAATTTTTGTTAAATTCTCATAAAAACCGCAATTATTTGATTGACAATAAAAAATGTTGTTGCTATACTTATAAAGCTTATGAAAAAGCAAGTTTTAAGTTCATTGAAGGAGCCAAAATTTGATGGACGTAACGTTGACAAAATTTTCTCGAGAAAATCTGGTAGTAGGCTATCGCCAGGTTGTAAGAGGACTATCGAGCGGGAACATCAGGTGTGTTGTGATTGCTAGCGATACGGATATTGGGATTAAGAATGAGCTTGCCACCTTATGTCAAGACAAAAAAGTACCTTGCCGCGTTGGAACTACCAAAGCAGAAACGGGTAAATTGATAGGTCTTGATGTAGCATGTGCAGTTTATGCCGAAACCGAAGTCACAAGATAGCTAAATAGTAAAGAGTATCCTTAAAAATTCGGGTTGAAGTCAAGGGTAACTCATCCTATTATAAAGGAGGAACCTAAATGCCAACAATTAACCAACTGATAAGGCAAGGTAGAGAAAGTAAGGTAAAGAAGAGCCAATCACCTCTTTTGGAGTCATCTCCACAAAAGAGAGGCGTTTGCTTGTCTGTTACAACAACAACTCCCAAAAAGCCTAATTCCGCAGTAAGAAAAATTGCAAGGGTGCGTCTTGTGAATGGACTGGAAGGTACCGTGTATATACCCGGTGTAGGTCATAGTCTACAAGAGCATAGTGTAGTTTTAATTAGAGGCGGTAAAGTTAAGGACTTACCAGGTGTAAGGTATCACATTGTTCGTGGTACATTGGATACGGCGGGTGTTGCTAAGCGTAAACAAGCAAGATCCAAGTATGGTGCAAAAAAACCTAAATAATCCATTTTTAGACGGATTATCATAATACAACAATAATTACAGGAGGACTACTAGTATGCCTAGAAGAAGTGGAGTGACAAAACGAGACGTTTTGCCTGACCCAATATATAATTCCAAGGTAGTAACTAAGCTCATAAATCAAATAATGACCAACGGAGAGAGAGGCGTAGCTCAAAATATAGTTTATTCAGCTTTCCAACTTGCCGAAGAGAAACTGGGAGTTAATCCTAGTGAAATATTTATGAAAGCATTGGAAAATGTTATGCCGGTTTTAGAGGTAAAAGCGAGAAGAGTGGGCGGAAGCAACTATCAAGTACCACTTGAAATTCGTCCCGAAAGACGCCAAACCTTAGGAATTAGATGGTTAGTTCTTTTTGCTAGAAAAAGAAGTGAAAAGACCATGAAAGAAAGATTGGCAGGCGAATTAACAGACGCTTACAATAATGCCGGTGGCGCATATAAAAAGAAAGAAGATACTCATCGTATGGCTGAAGCCAACAAAGCATATTCGCACTATCGTTTTTAGTATATAATCTATTACAGTTGATTATAATAATAAAAAACTTACGGCATAATCCATTGAGTTTCAATAGAGTATGCCGTTTTTATGTTTTAATATACACACACTAAAGAAGTAAATGGTCAAGGAGTTTTTAAAATGGCAAGAGAATTTGCACTAGATAAGATTAGAAATATAGGTATTATGGCGCATATTGATGCGGGTAAGACCACAACTACCGAAAGGATACTTTACTATGCCAATAAGGTTCATCGTTTGGGCGAAGTTCACGAAGGTATGGCAACAATGGACTGGATGGTACAAGAACAGGAAAGGGGCATCACTATAACAAGCGCTGCAACTTTTATCACATGGAAAGGATATGGTATTAACGTTATTGATACCCCTGGACACGTTGATTTTACAGTAGAGGTAGAAAGAAGCCTACGTGTTTTGGATGGTGCAGTTGCTGTTTTTTGTGCAAAGGGCGGAGTAGAGCCTCAGAGTGAAACTGTATGGCGTCAAGCTAACAAATATAAAGTACCAAGAATTGCATTTGTTAACAAAATGGATATTATGGGCGCTGACTTTTACCGTGTTGTAGATATGTTGAAAACACGTTTGCACACCAAACCGGTACCGGTTATCTTACCATTAGGAAAAGAAGATAATTTTACTGGTATTGTTGACGTTATTTCACAAAAAGAAATAATTTATAACGATAAGACAGGTAAAGATTTTACAATGATAGATATCCCTGATGATATGAAAGAAATCGTTGCAAAATATCGTGAAAACTTGCTTGAAGTTTGTGCCGATTATGACGATGAAATTATGGAAAAGGTGCTAGAAGGAGAAGAAGTATCTTCCGAAAAGATAATGGGAGCATTACGTAAAGGAACCTTAGCTATGGAAATTACTCCTGTGCTTTGTGGTAGCTCTTACCGTAACAAAGGCGTTCAAAGACTTTTGGATGCAGTTGTTGATTTCTTGCCCGCTCCTATAGATGTAGATGATGTCAAAGGTTTAGATAAAAAAGGAAATGAAATAACCAGTCCTACAAGAGACGATGCACCGTTAGCAGGTCTTGCTTTTAAGGTTGCAGTAGATCCATTTGTTGGAAAGTTGACTTTCTACCGTATATATAGCGGAGTTTTAAAACAAGGAATGACGGTTTATAACAGCAACAAGCAAAAGAAAGAAAAAATCAGCCGCTTGATAAGAATGCATGCTAACAACCGTACCGATATAGAAGAAGCTTATGCCGGAGATATTGTTGCTATAATTGGACTTAAAGAAACAACTACCGGAGAAACCCTTTGCGACGTCGACCACATTACTGTGCTTGATGCGATGGTATTCCCGGAACCTGTTGTTCGTCTTGCGATAGAGCCAAAGACAAAAATTGGTCAAGAAAAAATGGCTCTTGCATTGGTCAAGCTTGCAGAAGAAGATCCTACCTTCCGTACCTATACCGACGTTGAAACAGGACAAACAATCATTGCAGGTATGGGCGAATTGCACTTGGATATTATTGTAGACAGATTACTGCGTGAATTCAAAGTTGAAGCAAACATCGGAAAACCGCAGGTTGCTTATAGAGAAGCTATTAGACATACATCAAGAGGCGAAGGCAAATATATTCGTCAAAGTGGTGGTAAAGGTCAATACGGACACTGCATTATTGAGTTAGAACCTAATGAAGCAGGAAAGGGTATTGAATTCTTTGATGAAACCGTAGGTGGGGCTATTCCTAAGGAATTTATTAAACCAATAGAAGAAGGAATAAAGGAAGCTGCAAGAGGCGGTGTTCTAATTGGATACGAAATGGTTGATTTTATCGTAAGGATTAAAGATGGTAGTTACCATGACGTAGACAGTTCGGAAATGAGCTTTAAAATTGCCGGAAGTATGGCATTTAAAGATGCTGCAATGAAAGCTGATCCTATGATACTAGAGCCTATGATGTCAGTAGAAATTACTGTTCCTGAAAACTATATAGGTGACGTGTTCAGTACGGTAAATGGTAGAAGAGGAAATATTAAAGAAATGACCGACAGACCCGGACTTAAAGTAATAGATGCTGATATACCGCTTAGTGAAATGTTTGGATATGCAACAGTTTTGCGTAGCGCAACACAAGGCAGAGGTAATTATGGAATGCAGTTAAATTGCTACACCGAAGTACCACAAAGCGAAAGGAAGCGTCTGCTAGAAGGTAAAAACAAGTAATTTCACACGAATTTTAAAAAATTAACAAAAATGATAAAAATGCGTGACAAGTTACGATATTTATTATATAATGAATGAAACTATAATTATAAAAAGAATATTCAAAATTTTTTGGGAGGATATTGTAAATGGCAAAAGCTAAATTTGAAAGAAATAAGACCCACGTAAACGTAGGCACCATCGGTCACGTTGACCACGGCAAGACTACACTTACAGCTGCTATCACCATGTATTCTGCATTGATGGGAAATGCTGAGGCAATGAAATATGATCAAATTGATAAGGCTCCGGAAGAAAAAGCAAGAGGAATCACGATAAATACTTCTCACGTAGAGTATCAAACTGAGACTCGTCACTATGCACACGTTGACTGCCCAGGACACGCGGACTATGTTAAGAACATGATAACCGGTGCTGCACAAATGGATGGTGCAATACTTGTTGTTGCTTCTACCGATGGACCAATGCCCCAAACTCGTGAGCACATTTTGCTTGCACGTCAGGTTGGCGTTCCTTACATTGTAGTATTTATGAATAAAGTTGACCAAGTAGACGATCCGGAATTACTAGAATTAGTAGAAATGGAAATTAGAGATTTATTATCACAATATGATTTTCCTGGTGATGATACTCCTATTATTAAAGGTTCTGCTTTAAAAGCTATGGAAGCTTGTGCAAATAATAATCCGAACAGTCCTGATTGTGATTGCATTAAAGAATTACTTGCTGCTGTTGACAGCTTTATCCCCGCTCCTGAAAGAGCCGTTGATAAACCTTTCTTAATGCCTGTCGAGGACGTATTCACAATTACCGGTCGTGGCACTGTTGCTACAGGTAGAGTAGAACGTGGACAAGTTAAGGTACAAGACAAGGTAGAGATTGTAGGTCTTATGGAAAAACCTAAGGAAACAACTGTTACCGGCGTTGAAATGTTCCGTAAATTACTTGACTTTGCTCAAGCCGGCGACAATATAGGCGCACTACTAAGAGGCGTAGAAAGAAAAGATATCGAGCGTGGACAAGTTTTGGCTAAACCCGGAACAATTCATCCTCATACACAATTCACAAGCGGAGTATACGTTTTGAAGAAAGAAGAGGGTGGAAGACATACTCCATTCTTTAACGGATATCGTCCTCAGTTCTATTTTAGAACAACCGACGTTACCGGTAATATCCAACTACCTGAGGGAGTTGAAATGGTTATGCCTGGAGATAACATCTCTATGGAAATCACACTAATTACACCTATCGCTATCGAGCCGGGCTTGCGTTTCGCTATTCGCGAAGGCGGCAGAACTGTAGGCAGCGGTGTTGTAGCTACCGTTATTAAATAATTATTTATAATTATAAATTAAAAAGCATTAGCTTCGGCTAATGCTTTTTTTTATTTCAAATATTATATTACTAATTGTTTTGATTGTTTTTACTGTAAATACATCCACAATAGTTTTGTCTATATAGATTGTACTCACGGCTCAATTCGATACTGCGTTTGTAACCACCTAGCTTTTTAAAATCCGAAGGCAGCCATTTTACATCATATTTATTGCCAATAGCATAGCCTATCGAATTAATTAATGATGCATTTTTTAAAGGGGAAATTGTCAGTGTAGTTGTAAAGTAATCAAAATTTTGTGCTTTTGCTAACTGTGCTGTTTTGTCTAGCCTAAGATTAAAACAAGCTGTGCAACGCGCGCCACCTTCTTTCTCTTTTTCAAAACCTTTGATACATTCGTTATAATTGTGATTATCATAAGGCAAAACAATTAAATGGATAGGATGAACGCTGGGCATTTCATCTACCAGTCGTTTTTGCTCGTTAGAACGTTTATTATATTCTGCTTCGCTGTTAATGTTGGGATTATAATAAAGGACTGTGATTTCAAAATTTTTTGTAAGATATTCCATACAGTAGCTTGAACAAGGCGCGCAACAACTGTGCATAAGAAGTTTAGGCACTTTGTTTGGTAGATCGTTGAGTATATTCTCTAATTCTTTTTGAAAATTTTTAGTCATATAACTCCATAATATAAACGTTCTTGTCCTCACCTTTAACAGCTAAAGAATAATC
>DATFIH010000006.1:0-2086 GCA_035270205.1 Clostridia bacterium
ATATTAATATCACCAGTATCTGTTTCTTTAATCATATCCATAAGGTTCCATACACGATTTAGGAATCGCCAACAACCTTTTGCGCCATCTTCTGACCATGGAGCAGGCTTCTCATAATCGCCTATAAAGAGTATAAACGTACGCAATACATCGGCTCCATATTCATTAATAACGTCATCTGGATTAATTACGTTACCACGTGATTTGCTCATTTTTTCGCCGTCACTACCAAGAATTAAACCTTGCGCCGTACGTTTTAGATAAGGCTCTTCATTGTCAATTACGCCAATATCATATAAAAACATGTTCCAAAAACGTGAATAGATAACGTGACGTGTAACGTGTTCCATTCCACCATTATACCAATCTACTTGTCCCCAATATTTATATTCTTTTTCATCGACTAAAGCAGTCTGACATTTAGGACTGATATAACGTAAAAAGTACCAACTGCTTCCTGCCCATTGTGGCATAGTATCAGTCTCTCTTGTCGCCTTACCTCCGCATACTGGGCAAGTTGTATTGACAAAGTCCAAACATTTGGAAAGCGGACTTGACGCGTCGTCTGTTGGTGAAAAATCCTCAAGTGGTGGTAAAACTAGCGGCAGTTCGTTTTCAGGAACGGGTACTTGTCCGCATTTAGGACAATTAATTATCGGTATCGGTTCACCCCAATATCTTTGACGGTTAAACGCCCAATCTTTCATTTTATAATCAGTTTTTGCAACTCCTATACCCATTTTTTCAATATGCGCTTTCATTTTGGCTATAGCGTCATTTACAGCTAGTCCATTTAAAAACCCACTGTTTACCATAGTTCCGCCGTCTTTTGCTATATAAGCTTCTTTGGTAATATCTCCACCGCTTATAACTTCGATTATAGGCAGATTATATTTTTTTGCGAACTGATAATCTCTTGTGTCGTGGGCAGGTACCGCCATTATTGCGCCTGTGCCATAATCCATCATAACATAGTCCGCCATAAATACTGGAATAGGCTTATTTGTTATTGGATTCATTGCGATAATACCTTCGATTTGTAAGCCTGTTTTCTCCTTATTTAACTGCGTCCTTTCCAATTCCTTTTTCATAAGAGCTTGTTTTTGGTATTGGACTACATCATCATAGTTTGATATAACGTCTTTAAAGTTTTTTACACAAGGATGTTCCGGACTAATTACTAAAAACGTAGCGCCAAAAAGGGTGTCTGGTCTTGTTGTGTAAACGTTAAGAGGATATTCTATATCTCCTCCGCTCACTTTAAACGTAAGCTCTGCGCCCTCGCTTTTCCCTATCCAGTTTGATTGTTCTATCTTAATTCTTTCCAAAAAGTCTAATTTATCCAGACCTTGCAGTAATCTTTCGGCATAATTTCTTATGCGCAAAAACCAAACGTCTTTTTCTTTTTGTATAACTTCACTTCCGCAACGATCACAAATACCGTTTTGACTTTCCTCATTGGCAAGTACAACCTTGCAGTTGGGGCAGAAGTTTACTAATGTTTTGGATTTGTAAGCAAGACCTTTTTTGAACATTTGTATAAATATCCACTGCGTCCAGCGATAATAATCAGGATCGGTAGTGTCTATTACTCTATCAAAATCAAAGCTAAAACCTACACTATGTAGTTGCTTGGTAAAATTTTTAATATTTCTGTCCGTAACTATTCTTGGATGTTGTTTTATGCTCATAGCATAATTTTCGGTAGGTAGCCCAAAAGCATCATATCCTATGGGGAAAAGTACGTTATACCCTTCCATTCTTTTCTTTCTGGCAATAACTTCCATACCTGAATATGCTCTGATATGCCCTACGTGCATTCCTGCTCCGCTTGGATATGGGAACTCGATAAGCCCGTAAAACTTTTTCTTATTTTCGTCCATTTCGGAATGAAAAACTTTGTTATCATTCCAATAATCTTGCCATTTTTTTTCAATTTCTTTTGGATTGTACGCTTTTATCATAAATGCCTCATACCTTTTTTATTTATTTTATCTTAAACTAAGTTTACCAAAACGCAAAAAAACAAAATATGTCCGCTTAATTTAGAGATATTATTTTATCATAACGTTTCTTGACTGTATAC
>DATFIH010000007.1:0-2498 GCA_035270205.1 Clostridia bacterium
TTTTAGGAGATTTATGAAAAAAGTTTTTACAGTTGCATTAGTAATTATTGCAGTAGTGACAAGCCTAAGTTTGCTTACAGCTTGTTCCAATGAAGAAGAAGCGCCAATTGTCGTAGATTATGAGATTGAGTCCAATACCTACTTTGTAGGCGATACGTTTGACACGTCTAAAGTAAAAGTAACAGCAAATATGAGTGATGATACGACTCTACCTGTTGACAGTAATTTATTTTTCACAGGCAACGATAAAGAAAGTTTAAACCTAGATGAAGATGGCAAGTTTTTAAAAGCAGATACATATAAAGTCAATGTATACCTCCTTGTCGCTGACGATAGAGAAAACAATAGGTTTTTGCTTGGTGAATGGGAATTGATAGTAAAGGCAAAAAAATAAGGGGAATGTAAGAGGAATTATATGTTAATGTCAAAATTGGTCGGAGAAAGGACAAAGGAAAATCCTGCCGACGCATCTATAGCAAGCCATGCGCTACTAGTTAGAGCAGGCTTTATAAAATTAGTAAATAACGGTATATGGTCATTGGCAACACCGGCTAAGAAAATATGCCAAAAGATAGAACGCATTATTCGCGAAGAAATGGATGCTATCGACGGGCAAGAAGTATCTTTTCCTGTGGTTATGCCCAAAGAAATATGGACAGAAAGCGGAAGATATTCTTCTATCGGTAGTGAAATGGTACGTTTTAAAGACAGAAACGACCACGATATGGTGCTAGGTATGACACATGAAGAAGCTGCTGTGCATTTTGTAAGAGATGCAGTGAACAGTTATCAACAGCTGCCGGTCATGGTCTACCAGTTCCAAACGAAATTCCGTGATGAAGCAAGGTGCCGTGGTGGACTGATAAGAGTAAGAGAATTTACTATGAAAGACGCTTATTCATTCCATACAGACAATGCCGACCTAGAAAAGTATTATGATAAAGTCTACGACGCTTATGTCAATATTTTTCGTAAAGTAGGGATGAAAAGAGTTGTAGCAGTAAAATCTGATACAGGAATGATGGGAGGAAGCGTAGCGCACGAATATATGCTTCTTACAGATATTGGCGAAGATACTTTAGTGATATGTCCTAGTTGCGATTATAAAGCCAATATGGAAGTTGCAGTATCAAAAAGACCGTCTAGACGCGACGAAGTTAGCGAAAATATAAGCGAAGTGTTCACTGGTGACGCATCGGATATCCCGACGGTAGCAAAAATGATTGGAGTACCGGAATATAAGACAATGAAAGCAGTATGCTACTGCGTTCGTGGCAGTGAAGAACTTATATTGTGCTTTATAAGAGGTGATTTAGAGATAAACGAAGCAAAATTGAAAAGGGTATTGCAAAAAGATATTGCCCCGGCAAACATTTCTGCATCCAATGAGTTACATGCAGGGAATATCGGAGCATATAATCTAAAGGTAACTAATACAACAGTTGTATTCGATGAATCTTTAAAAAATCAAAATAATCTTGTAACAGGTTCAAATAAAGCCGAATATCACCTTAAAGGTATCGATATGGCAAGAGATTTTAAAGATATAGAATATGTAGATATTGCTAAAGTAACGGCAAAAGAAGCGTGTCCTATATGCGGAGCACCGCTAAATATAGAAAATGGCATAGAGGTAGGCAATATATTTCAATTGGGGACTAAATACTCCAAAGCTATGAATATGACAGTTTTAGGGAGTGATGGCAAGCCGTTTAATCCTATTATGGGTTGTTATGGCATAGGAATAGGAAGAGCTTTGGCTTCAATTGCTGAAGAAAGTCACGACGCAAACGGACTTATATGGCCTATGTCAATAGCTCCGTGGCAAGTTTACCTTTGCGGTATTAGAATGGATGATGCTATAGTAAAAGAAAAAGCTAACAATTTGTACAAGCATATGACAAGAGAGGGAATAGAAGTTTTATTTGACGATAGAGACACCTCAGCGGGTGTGAAATTTTCAGATTGCGATTTAATAGGTATACCGATAAGAGTGGTAGTAAGTCCGAGATCGCTTGCAAATGGAGAAATAGAAATACAATTAAGAGACAAAACTTTAAAAGAAAATTGTAAATGCGAGGATGCAATAACAAAGATTAAGGAAATAATCGCCACATCATAACCTCGCAAAGGTTGTAAAATGAGAAAGAAATTAATTTTTTTGGTATTACTATTGTTATTAATAACAACAACTTTTCTGTTTGGGTGTCAACTATTTCAAAATGGTCCAGTTGATCCCCCTGAAGATGAGACTGATCTTTCTTGGCAACCTATTGAATCACCAACTCCTACCGACGTTTATAATCGTTTGCTTTCAGGCATGATGAATGTTGTTACGGATTTTTCTGCTAAAAGTTTAGCTAGTTCTCCTATTTTAGGAGCAGATGCCAAATTAAAATTAACCATGAGCGACTTTAATTTATGGGTTTCATTTAAAGGAAATTATGATAATAACAACAAGTCAAAAACAATGTTCTCGCTCGAGGTCAGTACAGTAG
>DATFIH010000008.1:0-2420 GCA_035270205.1 Clostridia bacterium
AATACATACAGTATAATACATAATAAGGCAAAAGTTAAGTTTATTTTTTTTCATTAAAAAAAGATTAGCTCGCATAAACTAATCCTTTTGTTTTTAAATATTTTACATTTTCCTAATTAAGAATATTAAATAAATAAAGTGGTACCTGCTTTTTCATTTTTGGCAATATATGTCGCAACTCCTACGTATTCTAATCCTTCTATTAGTTCTTCTTTTTTTATACCCATAAGATCCATACTCATAGTGCAAACCAACATCTTAACGCCCACTTCCTGCGCTTTTTTTATCATTTCCGGCAAGGAATCAACGTTCTTCTTTTTCATAATGCCTTTTATCATCTTTGCACCCATTCCCATCATATTCATATTGGAAAGAGGCAATTTGTCTGCGCCTCTGGGCATCATTTTTCCAAACATCTTTTCGATAGCGTTTTTCTTTACCTTTACTTTCGAATTCTGTCTTAGCGCATTCAATCCCCAGAACGTGAAGAACATAGTAACTTCTTTGCCTTGCGCTGCAGCGCCTTGAGCAATAATCATAGACGCTATAACCTTATCTAGTTGTCCGCTAAAAACTACTATGGTTGCATTGGTGTTGGAGTTTGCCAAATTGTCATCTTTCTCTTTTTTAGTAGCACCTTTAGCAATCGTTGCATTTATCTTACCATTGTCGACGTCAACTGAGCATAAAGTATGCCCGTTGGTTTGACACCACGCATCAATATCACTTGCAAATCCGTAATCTGTAGCCGTTATTTTTAATTTCTCGCCCTCGTTCATATTCAATATTTCTTTATATGTTGCCATAAGCGGTCCGGGACATTGTATACCGGTAACGTCAAGTTCTCTAATTTTTATATTTTGCATATCGTCCACCTCAAGTTTATGCTTTTTTTCTTTAACTCCCAACTGATATTTATAAGCTTGGTAAGTTTGGTACCCGCCAGAAAGGTTATAAAGATTGGTATAACCGTTTCCACGCAATATGTTTGCAGCTAAATACCCTCTTAGCCCTACTCTGCAATACAAGTATATAGGCGTATTCTTATCTTGAGGGAGTTTGTCAAGGTTGTTTCTGATAGTGTCTATATCCAAATTCTTAGCATTGGGAATATGACCGTTGTTGTACTCAAATTCTGACCTGACGTCTAGTACGTAATCACTTTGTGAAAGTTGTTCAATCTCATAATGATAAACTGGTTTGTAAACAGAGTTTGCCACATTTTCTGCAATATAACCTAAAATATTTACAGGGTCTTTTGCCGAAGAATATGGTGGAGCGTAACATAGCTCTAAACTTGAAAGGTCGTAAATCGTTCCGCCTAGTCTCATCACCGTACCTAAAACGTCAATACGTTTTTCCGTTCCCTCTCCGCCTATCGCTTGCGCTCCCAAAATTTTGCCGTCTTTTTTGCTAAATAGCATTTTCAATGCAATATTTGAAGAATTGGGATAATATGTTGCGTGATTGCTTCTGTGCGCGTGTACAGCAATATAATCTATGCCTTTTTGCTTTAAAGTTTTTTCGTTGGCGCCAATTGATGCAACGGTAAGGCTAAAAACTTTTAGAACACTATTTCCAAATATTTTTTGTTCTTTTACAGGCAATGAGGCAATACCATCTGCAACAAGCCTGCCTTGACGGTTTGCACCCCAGGCAAGCGGTACAGCATATGATGAATCGTCCACACCGTTAATAACCTCTATCATATCGCCTATCGCATATATATCTTCCAAACGTTCGTCGCCCATATATGCGTTGTACTTTGTATCGGTTACTACGTGTCCCTTTGCGCCAAGCTTCAAATTAGCTGCCTTTGCCAATGTATTTTCAGGCGCAACACCGATACTTAATATAGTAATGTCCGTTTGCAAACTTATACCACTTTCTAGCTTTACAATTTTGCCATCGTCTAAAAATTCCTTAACACCGTCCGACAAAATAATATTGACGCCGTTAAGGTTAAGTTCTTGATGCACAAGCTGTGCCATTTCAAAGTCTAATTGACCAAGCACCTGGTTAGATTTTTCTACCAAAGTGACGTTGACGCCGACTTGAGCTAAATTTTCTGCCATTTCCACGCCAATAAATCCACCGCCAACAACTAATGCTGTTTTAGGTTTTTGGATATCTACAAAATCTTTTATATTATAGGTATCGGGGATATTTCTTAAAGTAAAGACATTTTTTGCGTTTGCTAAGCCTGCAAAATTGGGAACGATTGGTTTTGCTCCGCACGATAAAATTAGTTTGTCGAAGCTTTCTTGATAGATATTACCACTGATTAAATCCTTTACTTGTATGACTTTTTTTTCTTTATCAAATGATACAACTTCGGAATTTATCCTTACATCGATGTTAAATCTATTCTTTAATCCTTCCACGGTCTGCACTTGCAATTTGCTTTTATTGTTTATTGT
>DATFIH010000009.1:0-2609 GCA_035270205.1 Clostridia bacterium
TGTTTGTACAAACTGATGGTCGTGCGAGGCAAATAGCACAACACCTTTAAACTCGATAAGTCCTTCGTTTACTGCAGTTATAGCTTCTAAGTCAAGGTGGTTGGTAGGTTGGTCAACTATAAGAACATTGCTGCCTTTTAGCATCATTCTTGATAGCATACATCTTACTTTTTCGCCACCTGATAGAACGGAAACTTTTTTAAACGGGTCATCTCCCGAAAATAGCATACGTCCTAAAAAGCCTCGCAAGTAGGCATCTGTATTGTCTTTTGCTTTAACATACTGACCTAGCCATTGTAAGATATTTAGATTGCTTTTTTTAAAATATTCGGTATTATCTTTGGGGAAATAAGACTGTGAAGTGCTAACGCCCCATTTGAAAGTACCAGAGTCAGGCAACATCTCGCCCGTGAGTATTTTGAAAAGAGTAGTTATAGCTATCTCATTTTCGCCAACAAATGCTATTTTGTCATTTCTTCCAACTAAAAAGGAAATATTATTAAGTATCTTAACGCCGTCTACTGTTTTGGAAAGGTTTTTGACTTCTAATATATCCTTACCGAGCTCCCTATCGATTGTAAAACCGACGTAAGGGCATCTTCTTGTCGATGCGGGCATATCTTCAAAAGAAATTTTTTCCAACAATTTTTTACGGCTTGTTGCTTGTCTTGCTTTAGATTTATTTGCTGAGAATCTGGCAATAAAATTTTGCAAATCTTTAGCTTGTTCTTCTTTTTTCTTGTTTGCTTCACGTAGCATCCTTTGAATAAGTTGGCTGGATTCATACCAAAAATCATAGTTGCCTATATAAAGTTTTACCTTGGAATAATCTATATCAACAATGTGTGTACATACTGTATTGAGAAAATAGCGGTCATGAGAAACTACAATTACAGTTCCTGTATATTCTATTAAGAAATCTTCCAACCAGTCAATAGATTTGATATCAAGGTGGTTGGTAGGTTCGTCCATAAGTATAATATCGGGCATACCGAATAACGCCTGCGCGATAAGAACTTTTACTTTGGCTTTTGCCGACATATCACTCATTTGTGTATAAAGGTCGTTAAGCGACAGATTTAGCCCTTGCATAAGCTTGGACGCTTCAGATTCTGCTTCCCAACCGTTAAGTTCGGCAAATTCTCCTTCCAGTTCGGATACAAGCATACCTTCTTCGTCAGTCATGGTAGGAAGTGCGTAAAGCTCTTCTTTCTTTTTCATAATCTCGTATAAGCGTGGATTGCCCATAATTATGGTGTCTAAAACGGTAAAACTGTCGTATGCAAAATGATCTTGATTAAGTACCGATATTCTTTTACCCTTTTTAACAAAAATATCCCCTTTAGTAGGTTCTATCTGTCCGGAAATTATGTTTAGTAACGTGGATTTTCCCGCGCCGTTTGCGCCGATTATCCCATAGCAATTGCCTGGTAAGAAGTTGAGATTGACGTCGCTAAAAAGATTAACACCGTTATAGGCAAGACTAATGTTTGAAAGTTGTATCAAAGTTCCTCCATAGTAAATTATTATAAACGTTTTGTTTACAAAATAAAAAAAGTAATAAACAATGAGCAATTGTCTGTCACTTTTAGTATATTATACAGTGTTTTTGATAAAGTGTAAAATGAATCAGAGTGATAAATCCTTTTTGTCGAAAACGAATATGCTTAAAACATACGTAATTAGCGCAATACCGATTAGTATTGCAAATTTCCACAAAAAAGCGGTGGTGCCAGATGCAATTGAAACGGAATCAATCAAGGAAAGAATACTTAAATAATTAAAGTAGCCCATAGCGTCGACGCCCATGCCAACGGTAATAAACATTTTATCGCCCAAAATACCAAGTACCTTTGTCAAAAAGGAAAATACGCAAATGCCGCCGCCAAGAGCATAGGAAAACTTTGAAGAGTTAAAGAATGCCGAGGACAGAAAGCATACTCCGCTTATAGCCAAAATTGTTAAAGCAGAGGCTAAGTTGAGTAGCAAAATATGTTTTATATTTGCTGTGCCAGCAACGATATACTGGCTTAAAATCGCTGCAGCAGCTTGTACTAAAAACATTAAAAATATAGACGTTACAAGGTAAAGAATCTGCGTACAAATAACTTTTGTACGCCTTGTAGGGGTAGAAAGGACATAAGCCATAGAGCCACGGTCTACTTGGTCTACAATAAGCCTGTTGGCGGTAATAACGACATATATCATAGGTATTAGCATACAACCTATTGTATAATACATATTATCCATCATAGATTGTATATCAAAATTTAACCACATATCCAGCATATTAGAATTGAATCCAAGAGCGCTTACAAGCCCTGTCAAACTTAGTCCGTGTTTCATAAGAGTTAGTTCATAGGTCAGTAATTGCATAAGATCTATATTAAAAGTTGTTATTTTCTGTGTGCCTAAAAGTACGTTTATGATAGATATCATAAATGCCATAACGAGTGCGCACACAAGCCAGAGTACCCAGTTTGATTTAACAGATTGTGATAGTAGCGGTTTGCTTATCATATTTTTTTCTCCTCCGCATTAAATACTTTACCAAAATATTGTTTAAGTGTGTGTTTTATTTCCGATACAAATTTTACGTCATACGATTT
>DATFIH010000010.1:0-2111 GCA_035270205.1 Clostridia bacterium
ATATTAATGCTGGACTCTTTCGATAGTAGCAATCCAAACGATTACGTTGCAGGTTTTCCTATGCATCCGCATAGGGGCATTGAAACGATAAGTTATATATATAAAGGAAAAATGGTGCATAAGGACAGTCTTGGCAACGAGGATATGATTTCAGACGGCGAAGTGCAATGGATGACTGCAGGCTCTGGAATTATGCATGAAGAAAAACTACCTGCATCAACTAGAATGCTAGGTGTGCAATTATGGCTTAATCTGCCCAAGAAAGACAAAATGACACAACCAAGTTACCGAAGTATTAAAAACGCAGATATAAAAGAAATTGCTTTGGGAAAAGGTAAACTTAGGCTGCTTGCTGGAAAATATAAAGACAATCAAGGATATAATAGCGAGTATTTGCCTTTAGATTATTATGATATTCATCTTAATGAAAATTCCTCTTTTGTTATTGATACAGAAATTGATAAATCTATAATGTTATTTACCCTTATTGGTGAAATATCGATAGGTGGAGAAACGATAAGAGAGAAAACAGCGGCAAAACTTACAAATGGAACAAGCGTCGAGATAAAAACAATGGATAAACGAGCTCAAATTTTGTATATAAGTTCTACACGCTTGAACGAAGCTATCGCTTGGGGCGGACCTATTGTAATGAATACCGATGAAGAATTAGAAAATGCATTTAAAGATTTGAGACGGGGCACATTTTTACAACAAGAAATGTCGTATAATGAAGAATAAAATTAAGTTTACCTACAAAAGATAAAATAACGGAGTATCTATGGCATCACTGCTTCTTGCATTAATATATTTAGCATTCATTAGTTTGGGATTGCCGGATTCCTTGCTGGGCGCGGGATGGCCGGTTATGTATATAGATTTAGGAGTACCATTATCTTTTGCAGGTATTATTACTATAATAATTTCTATATCGACTATTACATCATCATTATTATCAGATATAATGACACGAAAATTAGGCACAGGATTGCTTACGTCGGTCAGTATTTTGTTGACGGCATTGTCCATGCTTGCTTTTTCCTTTTCGACAGAGTTTTGGCAATTATGTATCCTGGCTGTTCCTTATGGGTTGGGCGCAGGTGCAATTGATGCAGCATTAAATAACTATGTCGCACTCAACTTTTCCTCGCGACATATGAGTTGGCTACACTGTTGCTGGGGAATAGGCGCGACAATAAGTCCATACATTATGGGCGCATGCTTGACGGGAAATTGGGGATGGTTGGGCGGTTATCGTGTTGTGTCGCTGATTCAATTATTGCTCGCGGTAATTATGTTTATTGCGCTTCCGTTGTGGAAAAAAAGCGATAGTGATAAAATTTTTGCTGTGCCAAAAGAAAAACCAGTTCATCTTAATATTGTTCAAACGTTAAAACTACCGGGAACGGTATTAATGTTTGTTGCGTTTTTTTCATATTGCGCAGTTGAGCAAACTACAATGCTTTGGGCAAGTAGTTATTTGGTAGAACATCATGCTCTAGACGTCGAAAAAGCCGCGAGCTTTGCATCTATGTTCTTTATCGGACTGACTATGGGGCGCGGCATGTGTGGCTTTATAGCCGATAAATTAGGGGATAAAAGGCTTATAAGAATAGGAACGGCAACTATTTTCTTGGGTATTATTTTGGTTGCTATTCCTGTCAAAACTTACGTTTATGCTATAATTGGATTTATCATCATTGGTCTTGGATGTGCCCCGATTTACCCTTCTATAGTACACGCTACACCAGACAATTTTGGTAGACAGTATTCGCAATCAATAATTGGCGTGCAAATGTCATTTGCATATTTGGGAATAACTTTCGTACCGCCTGTTTTTGGATTAATAGCAGAGTATATTAGCATAAGTTTGTTGCCGTTATATTTGTTCGCTTTTTGGTTGCCAATGTTAATATTAATAGAATTAATGAACAAATTAGTCCTTAAAAACCGTAATTTAAAGGAAAAACCACCACTTATGTAAATTTTATTTATGTTAAAATAAGGCTATATAAATACTTATTTATGCATACTTTCAAAAGATAATATAAGAAAATAAATAAATTAAAAAATACTTTAGTAGTTTACTTGACTAAAGCACTAAAGTATTC
>DATFIH010000011.1:0-2520 GCA_035270205.1 Clostridia bacterium
GAGAATATGGCTCTACACACTACCAATATATACGGAAACATATCTATTACTGACGACGCAGTGGCTATTCTTATAAACAAGGTAACTAAAGATTGTTGTGGAGTAGCAGAATTAGTTAGTCGTAGGTTGAGTGATAGTGTCTTAATGATATTTAACAAAGAACCCATTTCGAAGGGGATAAAACTCGTTACGATGGACAATCGTATTTTTATTGATCTCTATATCTTAGTTTTTGACGGCGTAAGCTTGGATGCAGTGGTTGCTTCTTTGAAGTCTTCCATTATTTATCACGTGGAGAATTTTACCGGTATGCGTGTCAAAGCAGTTGATGTCCATGTAGTGGGAATGAAATTATAATATTGAATTAGCGAGGACATAAAATGTCAAATATATTAGAAAATGCGCAACTTATAAGCATGTTTAAGGGTGCGCAACAAAACTTAATGCTGAATAAAGAACTGGTAGACAGTTTGAATGTTTTTCCCGTGCCGGATGGCGACACCGGAACTAATATGGGACTCACCATTACGGCGTCAGTTAAAGAAATGGAAAATAGCGCAACAGATACTGTTGCTGAAACGATGAAAGCGCTGGCCAAAGGCGCGTTAAAAGGGGCAAGAGGAAACAGCGGTGTAATTTTAAGTCAGATTATAAAGGGCATGAGTGAAGTCCTGTCTACGTCTAAAATTTACAACACGAAGAATTTTGCTAAAGCTCTTAACAATGGCTCCCAAAAAGCGTATGATGCAGTAACTCAGCCGAAAGAAGGCACCATATTAACAGTTATTCGGATAATGAGCGAGTATGCGGTAAGAATTGCTACTAGAGCAACCGATTTTAATACTTTTTTTGAAAAAATTATTGCTAAAGGCAATGAGGTTTTATCGGACACGCCCAATATGCTGCCAATACTAAAGAAGGCAGGAGTTGTAGATAGCGGTGGACAGGGACTTATGTTTATTATCATAGGTATGTTCAATATCCTTGCAGGAATCGAAATGAAACCTGTTGAGGAAGAAAAATCTCAACATATCAATAAAACTGTTGCTTTTGATACAGACTTACACGATTTAGAAAATATAACATACACTTATTGTACCGAATTTTTTATAACGAATATAAAGAAACATGCAACATTGGCTGACGTAGACAGATTACGCGACCAATTGATGAGTATAGGCGATTGTGCGCTCGTTATTGGGGACTTGGACCTTGTAAAGGTTCACGTACATAGCAACAGACCCGATAAGGCACTAGGATATGCGTTAAGCCTTGGCGAATTAGATATGCCCAAAATAGAGAATATGCGTGAACAAAACCGCAAATTAAAGAGTGCAGGTAGTCACAAAGAGAAAAAAGAAACCGCATTAGTTGCTATTTGCAGTGGTGAAGGCTTTACTAATATTTTTAAAGAGCTTAATGCTTTTGAAGTTTTAGAAGGCGGTCAAACTATGAATCCAAGTGTTGACGATATTGTTAAACTTGTAACTGACGCCAACGCCAAAAATGTTTTTATACTTCCCAATAACAAAAATATCATTCTTGCATGTGAACAGGCAAAAGAGCTAGTTGACTGCAATTTGGTAACCATAGCTACGGTTAACGTGCCTCAAGGTGTTGCGGCTGCAATGAACTATGATAGCGAGTACACTGATATGGATATGTTAAAAGAAGCTATGGAGAGTGCAGCTAAAGCTATTACTTGCATAGAAGTCACGCATGCCGTTCGTGATACCGAAATAGACGGATTTGAATTACATAACGGAGATATCATTGCTTTAAAGAAAGAAATAGTTGCAAGTGGGCATGATGTAGAGCAAGTAGTAATTGACGCGTTAGCTACGCAAAACGCTATGGACATGTGTGTGATTACTCTTTACTATGGTGACTGTGTAACAGAAGAAGAAGGTGAAGAATTGCAATCAAAACTTATAAAGCTATATCCTGATTGCGACGTAAACCTTTTATATGGCGGTCAAATGCACTATTTCTATTTTATCAGCGTGGAATAAATGCTCAGCAAAATCTATGGCGTAGGTGATAAAACATTAGTAGCTTTAAATAAATTAAACATATTTAGCATAAAAGACCTGATTTTTTCATTACCCAAAACCTATTTGGATCTGTCTTTGGTAACACCTATAGAGTGTGCTATGGACGGATCTTATTGTTTAGTTGACCTTGTAATAGTTGATACAAAAAAACCTGTGTCAAGAGGTAGGTTGCAACTTTTTAAAGCGACAGCAAAAAATGGCGAAATTTGTGTAAACTTAGTATGGTACAACCAAAATTATGTTGCAAAAAAACTTGAAAAAGACAAAGTTTATACCTTTTATGGTAAGTTGAAAATTCGGGATTATTGTTTAGAATTTAACAATCCATATTTTGAAGAAAAAGGTGAGTCTTCCAAGCTTGTTGGGATACAACCAATCTATTATACTAAAGGTTTGATTAACCAAAGAACATATTGGAATATCGTCAAGGAAGCTTTAAAAATATCGTCTGTATCTAGCATAATTC
>DATFIH010000012.1:0-3061 GCA_035270205.1 Clostridia bacterium
GTCTATAAGCCGAGTTCTGTGTTCGATGACCATCTATCTAGGCATATCGTTGCCAATATGCTCAAGCGATACTTCTAAGGTCGACCAGGCGGGTCTAATGGCCTTATCTCTTGCATCTGACGGGGTTTACATAGCCAATTCCGTCGCCGGACTGCTGGTGCGCTCTTACCGCACCTTTCCATCCTTACAATAATTGCTTATTGCGGTATCTTTCTGTTGCACTATCCTTAAAGTCGCCTTCAGCGGGTGTTACCCGTCGCCATTGCCTTTTGATGCTCGGACTTTCCTCAACTTTAAAAAATTGCGGTCATCCGGCTAACTTGCATAGTAATTTTAACATTTTATACTCCCATTAGCAAGTATATAGACTAAAAGTTCTGACAATACTTGGTTAAAGGGGTAAAGTATGCTTTATATCATAATATTCTTATTTTTATTAATTCTTGTAATAACTATATTGTTTACCTTTAATATGAGGCGAACTGAGATAGAAAATATACAAATGCGTACACTTAGCGATGAAAGTATTATTACTACTGCTATTGATTTGGCAAAAACTTTACGTATGACCACGTCGGGCGTGGGAATTAGTATGCATAGCTTGTATGGAAAAATATCGCACGTCAATCATATGATTTCCTATAAAAATAGCAAAAATATACCTTTATATGAAGCTGAAAAATGGCTTTATGAAAATTTTTACCTTGTATATAGAAATATTTTTGGCAACAAAAATTTATACAATGATCTTCCGCATATAAACAACGTACCTAGAATAATTATTTTGGCGCGACATATTGTGCGTAATTCTTTAGGTACACTTACAGTAGATCGTGTTAGACGTGTATTTGAAGCAATAAAAAACAGCGTTTCACTTAATTTTATGGAAATTAAGGTTATAAATAAAGCGTTAAGTTTTGCGCTTATCGAACAAATATACGTACTTAGTCAAAGAATAATGTTTCAAAACGAATGTTTAAATGCAACGAAGAAAAAGAAAATTGATAAAAAGTTATTAAAATATGACAGTTATTGTTTTTATATTTACGAATATGGAGAATTGACAGACACAGATAAGGAATTCTTAAGTAAACTCGGTATTAGTCAATACAAGGTTGCATTAAGTCACAATAAAGCAATTATGGAAAATACCCAAATGGCGGAAACTTTGTTTACATCTCTCCATAATATAAATGATTTTGTGCCGATAGAAGACGGTATAAAATATCTTGCTATGAGCGCAAGTATGGAAAAAGTAAAAGAGTATAAAAATACTTCTACAAAAACAAAGCTATCGTATTATGCAAAGGTAGAAAAACTGAGCAAGTCTATAAATATCAGCGAAGCATATATCGCCGAAAAAGCTCTTGAGCTTGCTGATTATAACGATATAGACATATCTAAAGTTTTGTATGACCATATAGGAGAGCTAAGACGGTACGTAAAAAGCGGCATACTAACTAAGCTTGCTACTAGGAAAACATCATTTTTACAAAGATTGTATATATCAGCCATAATAATTATAGCGGCTGTACTTTGCTATTCTGCTTATGCAACTTTAAAAAGTGTAATTGTCGCTATTTTAACTTTCATTCCCGCTCTTTTTATCGCAGAAAATGCGCTCTCTTATTTGATTGCATTTTGGCGAGCCGAAAAAGTAATTCCGTCTATGAATTACAACGAAGTTCCTTTTGAATATAATACGATGGTAGTAATTTCAGAATACGTTGCAAGTTTAGAGCAGCTTGCAGGCAGTATAAAGCACGCTGAAACGATAAAAGCAAATAGCCCGGATGAAAATATTCAAGTTGCATTATTGCTTGATTTGAAAAAAAGTAATACCCAAAACGACGTTATAGATAAAGAAGTTGAAGATTATATAAGTGATTACGTTTTTACTGAAACTATAAATATTTTCATAAGAAAACGCACGCTTGTTGACGGCAAATATCAAGGTTGGGAGCGCAAAAGAGGCGCGATACTTGCACTTAACAAGATGCTAATGACTAAGTATGATGGCGACTTTAGCTATATACTGCATTCGGATTATCAAATGCCACAATACATTGTAACATTGGATGCCGATAATATGGTGATTCCTGGTGGTATACGAGAAATGGTAAATATGATTGCGCATCCTTATAACCATAAGTATGACTTACTTGCCACTCAAAACCGATATAATCTATTTTCTTACAAGAAAATATACAGCAGAAGATTTCTAATGGAAAGCGGGATAGATAGCTATCCTTACTACAGCACCTTTTACCACACGCTTTTTGACAAAGAAATATTTTGCGGTAAAGGAATATATAAGCTAAGCTCTTATTATAAAAAGTTGGAAGGAACTTTCCCTGAAAAACGTATACTTTCTCACGATATTATCGAAGGGAGCGTGTTGAATACTGGAGCTGCTAATATTATTTTTGAAGACGTACCATCAGGCTTTTTATCGGATAGGGAACGCAGAAAAAGGTGGCAAAGAGGAGATATCCAATTATTACCGTTTGCAAGTGGAAGATGGAAAGATGCCGAAGGTAATTTATCCATGAGGAAAATTGAACCTTTATATAAGCATATAATGTACAAAAATATACTCTACAACCTAAAAGAGTTGCTACTTTTTGCTATAGCTATAATAGGTATTTTCACTAGGAATTGGACGGTAGTTGTGCATTTTGCAATTCTATTTTATATTCCGTTTATGTTTAATCAAATGAAAATAACAAGGGAAATTATCCACAATGTGCGTATAAAGTATATATTGCAAAAAATAGTGCGTAATTTTATGCTGCTAATTGAAGATTTCTTTATGGTAGGATACTACGCAATATCCAATACCTATATACTGATAACTACACTTGTTAGAATGATTAGGGGTAAAAACTTATTAGAATGGAAGCCATTTTATAGTTCGCAAAATGCAGATAAATTGGAAAGTTATGCGCAAGAATTTGCAATTCCTACGCTGATTATGACAATTATAAATGTTATAATTTTCTTTTTTGGAAATTATGGAATATTATTTTCGTTATATATATTACTAAGCGTTGTGATGTAT
>DATFIH010000013.1:0-2572 GCA_035270205.1 Clostridia bacterium
ATTGAAGATGCTCAAGATGAAATTAACAATATCGAAGGCAAAATACTACCAAGGACATCATCGCTAAAAACACAAACTACAACGGACGTGGAAAATATTAAGCAACAGCTCTTGACAATTTATGAAGAAATCGGTGATACAACAAGTTTAGAAAAATCAGCAGCAATCTCATTAAGCGAAGAAAACGAAGACATTTTAAATGAAAAAATAGACAATCTTCGTGAAAAAAAATCCGTTCTTTGGGAAAAAATGGCGTCACTAGAAAAAGAGATTATATCCATAGTAAACCGTGACAACACTATATTAGTGCAAAAAGACGGCAAGGGTTTGACCTATCTACAACTTTTTTCCGCATTGCTGTCGGAAAAATATTCATGTTCCTTTAATGAAATCAAGCAATTACAAGATAATACCCAAGCCTTAAAGGATCAATATTTAGCAAAGCTGCTGGAAGCTCAAGCCAAAGCAAATGAAATAAATTCATTATGCTTAGATACAGAAAAAATTTCGTTAAAGTTGCAGTCAAACACCGAAATGATTAATTTTCTCAACCAAAATGCAGGCTTTGACGCAACAGACCTTGGGAATATTAACCCATCAAAAGCCGATGTGTTGGATGATGACAAGAAAAAAGAACTGACCGCATATATTAATGACAACGACAATACCGAACAATTAATCACTCTTCAAATAAAAGCGCTTGAGGAAAACTTAAAGTTTAATCAAACTTATGTTGATACCTATAAAGAAAACGTTTCGGTAAAGAACTCTTTACTTGCTATGCTTAAAGAAAAACGCGCTTTGCTTATCGCCGAGTATAACAACAAAGCAAAAAATGATTTTATTGCAAAGAATATTGAAAAGACGACTGCTTCTTATCAATATTCTCAAGAAAAATATGAAAATTTTAATGCTATCAAACAACATAATTTAACTTTGTTCGTAAATACGGCAAACCAAATTTTAAATATTGTTTCGGAAAAACAATTAAGTCTAGAATATATTGACGGTAAAATAAAAATTCTTGAAAATGGCGCCATCAACGTAACGGCGCAAGCAAAAGCACTTGCTTTATTATGCTTAGAGGGAGTTATTCTTGATTTTGTAAGGGAGTTTAATTCAATTTCACGGATAGACCGTCTATTAATTATATCTTCCAACGGGTTTAATGAAAGCGGTATCACCAAGATAAAAGAAGCGGCAAACGCTGTTAATATAACTGTTTTGTTAAGCAACCAATTATGAAAGAATTAAAAAACGTACATCAAGGTCATCGTGAGCGGGTAAAACAGTCAGTCTTTGAAAACGGACTGGAGCTGATGCAGCCGCACCAGGTTTTAGAATACCTGCTTTTTTTTGCGATTCCATATAAAGACACCAACGTTCTTGCTCATCAGCTTATAGCGCGTTTTGGGTCTCTTGATGGTGTCTTTGATGCCAACGTCAATGACCTTGTAAAGATAAAAGGAATTACTAAAAACGCGGCGTTGCTTTTACATACTCTTCCCGAGGTATTTAGTCTTTATCAGAGAAACAAAAACAGTCCAAAAAAAGTTTTGAACGTCAACAATATCATTCCGTATTTGCGTTCTCTAGTCAGTTTAAAAAATAATGAATATTTGTACATAATTTGTTTAGATGCAAAAAACGGTATTATTTATACAGAGCAATTAGCTTCCGGCAACAGTTCTGTTTCATTATCCTCAAAAGAAATTGTAAAAATCGCAATGTTACATCAGGCAAAAAGCGTAATTCTTTGTCACAATCATCCCTCCGACATAGTTTTGCCTTCTGATGCAGATATCAACAGCACCGCAAGCATAAGACAAACACTTGCCACTCTCGACATAAAGCTATTGGACCATATCATAATTGGTAAGGATACCGCGTACAGCTTCTTTTTAAAATCTGTTTTATCGGAAAAAACGCTCTAAAATCTTGTATTATAATTCTTCATCCTTTTTTTAATTACCTTATAATGCGGAAATTCTTGTTTTAACAAGGCATAGAACTTGGATGAATGGTTTTGCTCTATCATATGACAAAGTTCGTGAAAAACAACCATTTTGATACTTTCTATATCCGCTTGTATGAGTTTTAGGTTGAGCGTTATTTGATTCTTTGTTTTATTGTACAATCCCCAACTCACCATAGACCTTATTTTTAAAATCGGAGCAGGCGAAAACAATGGGTACTTATCTATATATGTAGTAAGAATGCTACGGAATAAAGAGTATGCCTCCTTTCTCTTGGTTTCGTAAAATTGCATAATTTTAACAGCGCTTTGTTCTGCTAATGTAATTTCATCACCTTTATAGTATATCTTTTGGCTTTTGTCATTAATCTCTACCAGTTTATCTAGTACCCATTTTTTATGCGTTGCAATAAAACGTTCCGTTCTTTGCTTACCATAATTGTGAGGCACACTAGCTGTAATTTTTCCGTTTGGGTATACTCTAAGATAACATCTGCGTATCATTTTTTCATTTATTTCGACTTCGCCCAACTGATCAATTGTTATTTTATACTTTTTTTCCATATTCATCCTAATTACTCTCTAAGTATATAATGA
>DATFIH010000014.1:0-9188 GCA_035270205.1 Clostridia bacterium
TCCATAAATAAAAAAAACGACTTAATTTAAAAAAGTCGTTTTTTTTATTACTTCCGTTGGTGCCATTGATCGGACTTGAACCGATACGAAGTTTACCCTCGAGGGATTTTAAGTCCCTTGCGTCTGCCTGTTCCGCCACAATGGCAGAAGTATTGGAGGCACCATCCAGATTCGGACTGGAGATGAAGGTGTTGCAGACCTTTGCCTTACCACTTGGCTATGGTGCCCTATCCACTCCTTCTGGAGTTAAATTTTGTTGGTTTGGAGCGGGAGACGGGATTCGGACCCGCGACATTCGCCTTGGCAAGGCGACGCTCTACCACTGAGCCACTCCCGCATAAACCTTTAATAAGTCAATATACGCCGCAAAACTATTTTTTGCTTTGCCTAAATAATATACCAAATACTTTTACAAATTGCAAGAGAATTTATACACTTTTCGGGGATTTTTTTTGCTCACCCTTTAATGTATTAACAACTTAACAATTTTTGTGCAACTTTTAAAAAAAAGAACATTATTCTTCTAATTCGCCCTTATCGTTAATGTATATTACATTCTCCGTTTTGCATTGTAAAGCTATATCATAACATTCTGCTTTTGTAACCTTATATAATGTATTGATTCTAACGTCGCTTTCCATAAGGCTAAGTTTTATCTTTCGAGCCTTATTTAACGCCGCAATACTATTTGCAATACCCAATATAACTTCAGTATCATTACCTTTGCTTTCAGCATTTATGATGCTTATTATGTTGTTAATATTGTATTTAAATCCTGTGCCAATAACAGCACTTGCAAATTTTGTACCACTAAAGTGACCACCTTGTGCAAGCTTTTTTTCTTCATTGGATATCTTGAATACTATACCGTTATAATAAGACGCTGAAGGCATATATCCAAAATCAAATTCCAAGCTTTCATCCAAACCGTATTCTGCAAGTATTTGATAAATTTCAAACAGCTTTAAAAGACAATCTATCGCCTCACGGTTATTTATACCCTCTGCAACCTCCTGCAATACCTTTATATCGCCTTTTTGTTTGGCAATTGTCGTAACTGCAGCTATGCATACTTCGTTTAGCTTATCACAAAGTCCGGTTTCTATTAAAACTCGTATATCTTCTGTTGTAATGTCTTCAGTGGGCTTGTAGCTATAAATTATGCTTTTAAATAAGAAAGCATGGCTAACCGTTATTTTAAGGTTTTTTATACCGTTTTGAACAAGGCTATCATAACAAGCAGTGATAATCTCAGCATCACCTTCAGTATCTGCTATCCCATATAGCTGCGCGCCACATTCGCGGGAAACACGGTTACCATTTTTATTGGGAATAAAGGAATAGTTTAATCTATCAAAATACACTCTTTGTACAAGTTGTTCTCCCTCTACAAATCGCATTATAGACGGTGTTGAGTCACCTGAAAATGCAAGGAGCTTACCGTCGGTATCTATACTTTTAAAAAGTGAGTCCGAAGAATTTTGTTCCATTTCCAGGTTCTTTGCAAAATCTATTTGCGACGGTTCAATTTTGCTAAAACCTTCCTTTTTTAAAACAGCAAATAACTTATCGGTTAGTTCTTGTACATTTCTACTTTCCTCTAAGCTTAATTCGCTAAGGCCTTGCGGTAATCTTTTATTCTTCATCAGTCACCTCTACAAAATAACTTACATAACTCGACCATCTTTCTTTATAATTCAGATAGACAGAAGAATTTACATAAATCTTGATTTTACCCTCGTTATCGTCGAATGGAAGAATGCCGGTAATGCTTTCTACAGTTGCCACTTCAGTATCTCCCATATATATATCTACAAGGCTTGTACACCCAGCAAATGCTCCGTCACCCCACTCCGTAATGTTTCCAGGTAGCATTATTTTCTTAAGCGCAGTACAACCTTTAAACGCTTCGCTTTCCAATATAATTGATGCAGTAGAGTCTGTTGCAAATACTATTTCCGTTAAAGATGTACAACCGCTAAATGCGCCCGTTGCAATTTTTGTAATGCTTGCAGGAAGCACTATCTTTCTCAAAGACGTGCAATCCTTAAATGCATACTGACCAATCGTAGTTATTTTCGAATTATTAGCAAAATATACTACCTCTATTTCATTATGTCCTTCCATTGCTCCCAAATAAAAATGCGTTGCAATTTCTTCATCATTTTCTATAACAAACATTTCTAGGTCCGCATTCCAAACGTGAGTGCCATAAGTTTGAGGTGGGTTGGCAGGTATAAAATCTCCGCTTATCATAGTAAACTCATAGTCGGCAACCTGTCTAGGCACAACTATGGTTGCATCATAGTAATCGTTATACCTTGTTATCTCGATATTTTCAGTCGTTGGTATGCAAGAAAAGCCTTCCTGTGAACCATCTACATAATTCACAAACTTAGCGTAAAGCGTAAAGCCATGGTTTAGTTTGATAGGATATTTTAGCGCCTCTTTCTTCTCTGGATCGACATACCATCCTATAAATTCATTGCCGTCAATAACGGTAAGCGGAATTTTTTCATAAATCATTGCGGATGTAACTGACGCTTGCTCAACACTCCCTTTATCCGACTCAACCGATAGCTCAACTGTAAAGCTTTTTAAAACTTTAAGATAATCTACATAGGAATCCCATCTTCTATCAAGTAAATAATCTTCTTTAGCTGTTTCTGATTCAAGATATATCTCAAATACCGTATTTTCTTTCATTTCAAAAGGCTTTGGATTGAGTAAAGTTAAACTCCAGTTAACGTTTTCTGTTATTGTTTGGATACTATCATCAAAAATGTAATAATCATTCAAGCCTTGAATATACGTTGCCGTTGGAATATAATCTTCTTTTAATTTATAATATATTGTTATTCCATTGGTCTTTTGCGCTGCAAACTCATCCTCATTTCCACATTCTACACCAATATAAATACCTTTTTCATGTGTTACTGCGGGTCGAATTATACCATCAAATGCGCCTTCATTTATCAACGTTACTTGAGATCCAATCTGTATATCATACAACTCAACACCATTAAACGCATCTTTATTTATAATGTTAATGCTATTAGGTATAACAACTTGTCTTGCGCTTCCATTATATCTTATAAGGGTGTTTCCTATAGTAATAAACTCATTGTCTGACCTTATTTGATTTTCATACCATAAGGTATTAGTTACTACATCATTGCCAACATTCTTTATAGTGTTGGGAAAATTAATATTTTCTAAATTTATACAATTATAAAAAGCTTTATCGTTTATGCTATCAATTTTGGAATTTGCAGGGAAATTAATAGTACTAATCGTGGTGTTTCCGCTGAATGCACTATCATAAATTGTAGTAATTGTATATGGGATATCTATTATTGTATCAGTACCTTCGTATTTTATTAGGATATTGCCAATTATAACCAAATTTGCGTTAAAACTTTTTACGTAACCTAATTCATAAAGAGCGCCAATACCTATTTCCTTAAGTTTGGAGCTGTTAATATCAAAGTTTTTTAGTCGGGTGCAGTTATAAAATGCGCCAGCTTCTATCCTTTCAATATTCGCGTTTACATTGCTAAACTCAATTAAGGAGTCACATCCATAAAAAGCATTTTCACCTATAACTGTAAGTGCGCTATTGCCATTAAAGATAACAGACGATAAATTTGAACATCCAACAAAAGCATTTTTGGGGATGGCTTTTAACTTACTACCTGATGCAAAAGCAACGTTGACTAGACCGCTATTACTGAAAACACCCTCACCCATTTCGGTTAGATTTGAAGGTAACGCGATAACACTTAAAGAACTCGAATATAGCATAGCTGTATTTGCGAAAGCGTAGTCGCTTATAGAAAACAGTGATTGACATACCGATAAATTAATCTTGGATAGATATAAACAATTTGCAAAGGCGTATTCGCCTATACCTACCAAATCACTTCCACCGGAGAAAATAGATACTTCGTTTATTTTCGAACCATAAAAAGCATAATCACCTATAAACTGCACACTTTCAGGGATATAAACTTTACTCAAACTAGTATTTTCAAAAGCTCTATCGGCTATTTGGGTGATACCGTTCATAATGGTAAGTCTTTTTTTCAGTCCAATTCCGCCGGCTTCTTCGCCTTGATAGCCCTGATACTTGTATAAAATTTTGCCATTAATAATAATGCAATCATCAATACGATCGGATAGCCATAAGGTTCCGTCAAGCGCGCTTGAAGATATCTCTACCAAATCTTGAGCGGTCTCAAAATTGATATTTACAAGATTTTCACAGTCCGCAAACGCATAATCTTGTATGGAAATAATCGTAGATGGCAATGTAACTGTTGTAAGGTTTGTACAGTTACGGAACATATTTTTACCTAAAGATAAAACCCCCTCAGGAATCACTACCTTGGTAATGTGCATATTGTTACTAAATGCTCCGTCGGCAATTTTTTTAATCGAAGACGGCACTTCCACTATGGATGCGCTACCTTTATACTTAATAAGCATATCGTTTATTATTATGAAATCGCCACGGTAATTTTTATACCATAAGGTATTGTCAAAAACGTTTTCTCCTACGCTCGTAATATATGTACTAAGTGTGTTTAGATTATAGGGGAAATTTATACTAACAACGGTTTCATTATTAGCGAACGCATTGTCGTCAATTGCGTTTACAATCATATTTTTATGTCTTTGCGGAATAATAACATAATTGTCAGAGCCTGTATAACCTGTAACTGTGTAGGTGTTATCAACTAATCGATATTCTAAACCTTCCGAACCTTCATTGGCTGGAATAAATTTTGCATATATGTACTTATTCTCAGTAAGAGTTAATGGGAACGTTACTAAGTTTATAAACTCTTGTTCTTCATACCATCCCGCAAATTTTCTATTGGCGTCATCTTTTACGTTAATGGTATTCTCAAAGAAAATAATACCTGTTACAGAGCCTGTATCACTTTCTTCAAATCTATAAGACAAGGTAAAAGGTGTATCACCTTCAAATCTTATATTAGTTTTCAAGTCATCATTGTTAGGGAAAGCTGTAGAATGAATATTTATACCTCCTTCCGGCGCATTGATTGTTGCAAGCAATAACTTACTGCACCCGACAAATGCCTCTTCCTCAATAGTTGTTATACTGCTAGGCAAAAGTACTTCTATCAAGCCTGTACACGATTGAAACGCACGATAACCTATTGTGTGCAATACTCTGCTCTCAAAAACTACACTTGTAAGATTAGATTTATTTGCAAAGGCATCGCTAGCAATGTAGGTTATTTCACTTGCAACCTTTGCAGATATATCGTATCCGTTATATTTTAGTAAAAGTCCATTGATCGTCAGATATTCTTCTTCCTCGCTTTGATACCATAACGTATTAGCAAAGACTTCTCGACCCATCGAGGTAATCTCCACGAGCTCAGAAAATTGTACACGTGAAAGTTTGACGCTTGAAGCAAATGCGCTATCTCCAATGATACTTAAATTGTCGTTTATATATAAAGTTGTAAGGTTGGGCATATTGGCAAATGCTTTTTTTCCCACTTCTTCAACTGCATTAGGTAAAATTACAGTTATTATATTTTCGTCGTTATAAAAAGCAAATGAAGCAATTTTAGTAACATTGTATACGCCTAAAGCATCGGGAATAACCAATGATGCACTTGTGCTTCTTCCACCTAGTATGGTAATTGTAGTTTTTTCTACGTCAGCAATAGTGGTTGTCACATATTCATAAATAAAGTTGTTTTCAAAATCTTGCAACTCTTGCCAACTTTCCTCATCGAATATTTGTATATCTGTATTTAAATCGCTTGCTATAAGTTGGTCTTTCAAAGCTTCTTTTTCAACAAAAATATGCCTTGGAATAAAGTGTTCTCCGAAAGAATCTTTTCCGAAAGAATCTTTAAAAGAGCTTGTATAATTTAACGAGGACGCATCAACTCTCAAATAAACAAGATTTGGCAAAACAACACTGTTACTCTCTAAAGTAATACTATCGGAAGTTATATAAATTCCTTGCAGTTTTGTATAGCTAAAAGCTCCAGACTTTATCAAGGTAAGTGAAGACGGTAAAATAATATCCGTATCGTTAATTACTGAATAATTGGCGGGATAACAATATAAAGTGGTAAATCCTGAATCATATAATCCGCCGGCAGAGCAAACGTTGGGCTCCCCCCCGTCGGAGACCTTAAAATCTAAATTGTTTTCGGCGACCTGAATACTCTCAAGTGATTTGCATAGAGTAAACACACCGCTTCCTATGGTGGTGACGCTAGAAGGTATATCAATAGATGTAAGCCTGTTAAGCCCATAAAAAGCTTCGTATTCGATGGTCGTTAACTCAGACGGCGCACTAAACGTAATCGAAGTTAACGCGCTTGGTTTTGTCATCTTAAATGCGCCCGAATTTATAGTTGTTACCTTTTCAGGAATAGTTATAGACGCAAGATTGGTACATTCGGAAAATGCGTATTCACCTATGTCTATAAGGTAGGCGCCTAAATCTACGTTTACAAGATTCTTTGCATTTTTAAAAGCTTTATCTGCGATGCTATATACTTTATTATTATCGCCTCGCTGCACATTGAAGCTGGCATCGGTTTTTAATGAAGGGTAAGCTAGAAGTCTATCTTTATTAAAATTGTATAATACGCCTTCATCTACTTTAAAATATTTGTTTTGCGTACTCACTACAAATTCTTTTATTGCACAATCGGCAAATACTCCGGGAGATATGCCCGTAACATCAAAGCCGTTATATTTGTCTGGAATAACGACAACTCTCGCTGTTCCATCGTATTTTATTATTGTATATTCGGCGCGATAAGAATAATAGGTATCTGCTTGCCATGTAGGACGTACTTCATCTGTTACAATATCATATACTTCGCCATTTTTTACATAATAATTTTTCCAATTATTGTTCCAATCGAAAGGTATACTTTCCAATAGCTTATACTCTTCTTCAGCAATGCTATAATCTAGTCCGTGTTCGTCGCTGTCCTCCGAAACCGTTACGTATTTTGCAATAAAACGCATTTCATTAGTTACTGTATAAGGAAAAATGATTTCTTTATTTGATTCCGTAAACCAACCTACAAACTTATAACCTTTTTGTTCAACATCAAAATTATCTTCAACCTTGCTACCGACATAATAATTTTTTTGTTCGTCATATGATGTTGAATCGTATTTTTTGTAATTAAAGGTTAACACTACAGTATCTTGGTCATATATGGCATAAAAAGCGGTATCGGAATTTATTTCTTCCATAGCTTCTACATTTTCCCAACGACCATTGCTATAACCTTGAATAACAGGTATTTCGGGTGCATAATCAATTGCGTTTTGTCCACGCGGAACTTTTACAGGGGACCCTATTGCTTTAATAATTACAGTAGGTGTTGTTTCTTCACCGCCTACACTGTCATCAGCATCAATGTTATTATTGATAACACGAGTATAATAAGTTACGTTATACTCTTTTGCAGCATAACGAACTTGTAAAATAGTTTCTTTTTGGATGTTATCATAAGATGCAGGTGTGTTAGTACTTCTATCTACCCAACCTATAAAATCAAATCCAGGCTTAACTGGTACTGTAGGCTGAACCGCCTTACCTCCATCAATTACGTATTGCGTATCGCCAAGCTGTGAGTCATCTTCTTTTAAAAAAATTACTTTATGTTTTTTTACAGTGTCTTCAAATAACTGCAGTACAAACGATATATCAAATTTTCCATATCTTAAAGTTATCGTTTTTTTACCGGGTACGCTAAGTTGCGCTTTATCTTCGGCAATTACCATATCAAGTGTTGCCGGTATTTGAACTGTCTCGCCAGTAACGGTATTACCTTTAGCATCCTTAGTATCAAAATATTTGATATTCAACATTACCTTTTCAATGTTAAAATCAGAAATCAAAAATCCGTCCGCTATGCTTGTTTCATCAACTGTAATAGAATCTATATTTTCATAAATAACTCCATCTCCATTGCACGCTAGAAAGGAAAAGCTTATAAAAAGGATAAGCAAAATAAGCAATAGAATCTTTGACGAAATTTTCATTTATATAACTCCAGTTTAAACACAATTATACATAATCAGATTATTATATATAATATAACACCGTTGTTAAATAAAATCAATAGCTATTGGGCAATTTTTTAGCATTTAAAAATGGAAAATAAATTCAAGTAATACTTACGTCACATAAAGAAAATATACTTATTTCTTTTTTTAACTCGTCACTAAGAGGATACAAGTCAATATGTTCAACAATTTCTTTCGCGAGGGTAAGATTTTTTATGGTAAGACCTTGCAAACTACCCGCTCCCGATTGCGATAAACCTAAAATGTCGCCAGATCCACGCATATCAAAATCTTTTTCAGCAATTTCTTTACCATCAGAAGTTTTTGTAAGCATAATTAAACCTTCATCGGGCTCCTTTGCAGTATACAGGAAACAATATGCCTTTTCTCCGCCCCTTCCGACTCTTCCTCTAAGCTGATGTAATGCGGCAAGTCCAAAATTATCGGCATCCATAATGACCATATAATTTGCGTTTGGCACGTCTATTCCAACTTCTACAACTGTAGTTGCTATAAGTATACTAACCTTGTTTTGGGAAAATTCATCTATAATGTTTTGCTTTTCTTCCGATTTCAGCTTGCCATGAAGCGCTCTAATTTTGTTAGATGGAAAAATTTTTACAAGTTCTTTACTAAGTTCTTCAACGCTTTCTTTTTCAATGCCCTCTTGGTCTATAATTTTTGGTGCAACTATAAACGCCTGACCGTTTTTTGTGATACATTCATCATAAAGATATTTCCACATATCCAATCTTTTTTCAGGTCGAACAATAGCAGTAATTGTACGATTTTCAAACCGCTTTGCTATTGTAAAATATTCGATATCACCATAAGAAATAAGTTGTAAAGATCGAGGTATCGGCGTTGCGCTTAAAGTTAGCACTCCTGCATTTTTTCCTTTATCAATCAAAGATGTCCTTTGCCCAACTCCAAAACGGTGCTGTTCATCAATTACAACAAAAGCGAGTTTATTAAAATTTACCTTGTCGCTAAGCAGAGAATGCGTACCGATTACAATATCTATAGCTCCCGATTCAAGATTTGCAAGAACTTCCCTCCTTTCTTGCGCTTTTGTATTGGAGCTTAAATAAGCTATAGAT
>DATFIH010000015.1:0-12645 GCA_035270205.1 Clostridia bacterium
TAATATTAAAAGCGGCGACAAAAGTATGGAAAAAGCAACTGAACTGTTGTATCAAACTTGTCTTGGCTATAATATTTTAAAGAGAACGACTTTAATAACTCCAAGCGGTCAAATTGCCGACTATGTCGATAAAAAATATCCCGATATGCAAAGAACTGCAACAAATAGCGAAGTAACAGCTTATTATACAAGCTTTATATTTGGCTTAGATTTATCAGATGATTTACCTAAATATTCTTCACTATTACTTCCTTATCATGCATTTATCGTAAACTTTGGCAAAAAAACTATTATAGATTATGCTCATAAATATGGCATTTCTGTAATGTATAACAACATAAATAAAATTAATGATATAGAATATTTATCAAATATTGGCGCGGATACAATTATTACCGCCAAACCTTATTCTGCATATCAAATAATATAGCGCAATTTTTTTATAATTTTAATAGGGTTAATCCAAGACCAAGTAACACGCTTGCAACATATAGACAAAGCATAAGTAACAAAACACCTAGCTTATTGGGACTTTTTTTGAACAGTACAGCTACTGCAATGCCTGAGTTAACACATAGTCCTGTTATACACGCGCCCATACTGATGCCCCCAAGCACGTACATCTGCGTTATAATGACAGATGATGCGCAGTTCGGTATAAGTCCTATAAGACCTGTCAAAAACGGCTGATACCAGCTTGCTCTGGACAAAAAGCTCATAAGCTTAGCTTCTCCGATACCTTCAATTAGCAAACCGAATAGAAAGGTAATTATGAATATAAAAAATAATATCTTTAACGAATGTATTAGTGGGTGCAGCAAAAAGGTTTTTGCCCACTCTTTATTACCTATTTTCTTATGGTCATCAGACTTAATTTTGTGATTACAACAGCCGACCATTTCTTCACTTTTATTTTCTTGATGCTCAACTTGTGAATGTGTATGTTCATCTGCACTTTCAATCATAAGTTCTTGCTTCTTAAAATAATCAATATAGTTTTTCTTTTGATACTTTGCAGTAATAAAATCAGTCAAATATCCAACAATGATTGCAAATGCTAACTTTATACCAAGTATAGGTAACAAAGAGCTTGCGCTTTCAAAATTGGAAATAAGTATCGGTATAGCTTCATCGCTAGTAGCAATAATAACAGCAACAAGAGTGCCTAATGTAATATTTTTGGTAAGGTATAGATTTGTTGCCATAACCGAAAAACCACATTGTGGAATAATGCCCACGCCTGCGCCAATCATGGGTGCTAATTTTCCCCTAAGCGCTTTTTTTGCTTTTAAACCAAAAACATACCTTTGTTCAATAAACTCAATCAATATATATACTACAAACAAAAAGGGCAATATAATTAATGAATCTTTGATAGCATGTAAAAAAATGTGTTTTAACAAACGGAATACTCCTCCACTAAGATTGTACTTTGAAGCGTTATTATTCCAGAATATACTACGTTTGATACAAAGTAAACATCTTTATTTCCATCATCAGCTTCTTCATCGTTCCTATCTGTTCCGGTAGTCCATTCGCGCATATCGTTATATTTAGGATAAAAAGCATAGCCTGTATCAGTGAATAAATCATCTTCTATATAGTACCAAGTCTTTACGCTCATTTGATAGCAACTAATAGCAGTCTCAACATTATAGTTAAACACTTGCTTATTCGTCATATCAACTTCAATAAAATGCTCTTCTCCATTTAAAAGGTCATCTGACGTGCCAATATTAAATGTATAAACAACCTGATGTTGATAAATCTTATCATATTTGTACATATATAAGCGTAACTCTCGTTGCGTTTTAGATATATTGTAAATGCTAAGGTATATTCCTCTGTCGCTTGTTAACGTCATCTCGTCATACTGTTCCATAGGCATTAATCTAGGCGTATTGTTGACAATGACAAAGCGTATTAATTCTTGATTGGCAACAGTATTATACGCATCTTGCGCTGTTGCTTTAAACCTTATGTAGTAATTTTGAGAAGTACTGGTATATGCTGTACCGTCACCATTTGAAACAAGAACTTTAGTATCGCTTTCTATCGTGCTTACGCCACTTACAAATGAATTGTCGGAGTTGTCAACGAAGTCGACTGCTCCTAGCATTCTATAACCAACTTCGTATTTATAGATAGTTACTCCTACGTTGTGTATCCTGACTCCCGTATAGGATTGTTCTGTCGTGATTATCCTTGCTATATCCTCTCCTGATATATTGGGTTGAGAAACTGCGCAGCCATTATATATCTTTTGGCTGAAAATCGTTGTTTCCCCTCTGCTAAGCGTTACAATCAGATAACTGTTGTTTTCTACGTACAATACCTCTAAAACGTTATGACTGCCTATCCACGCATCCGTTCCACCAATTAACATTTCGCCAAGATCTAGAGTCCATAAGGTCTCTAAATAACGCATATAAATCTTAGTACTGTTATAGTTGCCACCTTTAACATAGCTATGCTCTATCATTAATCCATAATAATTATCGGTAGTGACATAGTTTAGCATATCCACAGTATAATCGGAGGTTTTTAATATGTAGCGTAAATAGTATTGTTCGCCATTCATATTAGGATTAAAATCAAATACAACTTTATTATATTTTATATCGGTGGTCTTATTTGCAAAGTAAGATTTATATTCTGATGTGTTTGCCATATAGGATATAGGCGCGGAAACGCTTGCCGCTCTAACTTGCGAGCCATTTTGAACATCAGGAATTTCAATCCTGTTATAATTTTGTGATACGCTGATCTTAATGCTTTTTGTAACCTCTTCATAATAAGTAACAGACGTATCCCCTATGTATTTTATAAATATCTTGATTTTAATATTATAAATACCTCTCGCAAACTCGTAAATCGGGCTTCCTGAAGGTTTGCTCTTTGAGGTGGAACAAATAAGTATATCGTCTATATAATATTCATAATAATAGTTTTCCTGGCTATAACCAAGAACACTGTTTATGCTACCCATAACGAAAAGCTCGCTAATATCTATTTCTACTTTTTCCATATTGACTGTAGGTATAGTGATATGGTAACTATAATTGGTAAAGTTGGTTGATTTTGTTGCATTGGGTAGTAACAAAATATCAGCAATATAATTATCATTACTAAACGCATTAATACCCATAGCTATAGCTTCAAACTTAGTAAAGGTTACTTTGATTTCGTTGGTAATAAATTTTGCATAATATTCTTGCGAATCAAAACTCTCTATTGCATCGCCCGTTTCCATTTTTAAGTAATAACAGTCGTCAAGAACAATTATTACGTAATAGTTGTTTAACTCTTCATTTATATCATAAACACCTACTTTATCAATATACAAGGTCATACTATGACTAAAACTATCAAACAAATCTAGCTCGTCAATGCTCATTTCACTATCTAACAATGTACTGCCAAGATATAGATAATATCCGGAATTGTTTATCCTTATAAACAAGTCATTTACACCGTCATTATAAATTATAAAGTCTATATAGTAGTCGTTAATATTGCTATTAGGGTCTATTCTAAAACGTGTATCAAGTATGTCGTAAGAACCTATAAAATCAGACTTGTTATATCTGTTTTCACTAACAATAGGTAAATAATAAATATTGGAAAATATATCTACTTCAAGTAAATTTCCATCATTTACTTGTTTGTGCATAGTATAGGTGTTTACCCCTTCGTTTATCTCCACTTCGTATTCACCACCATCTAAAATCAACTTCATATATTGACCATCAGGCGTAAATACTGTATCTAAGAAATACCTTTTTGTATCATCAACATACAACGCATGCTCATGTACCTCGGAACATACGTATTTCAAATACCTACCTATTATATCGGGTGTAGTCAGATTGGAGTCTGCATACAGTAAGTTTTCATCTATCTTTACATATGTAGGGGTACAATCAAGTTCATCCTCCACCAGAAGGTAATTACCATTAAAATGTATCCTCGGTACAATATTATACCTGTCTTTATTTACGATTTCGTAATAATCTTCGCCATAGGGCTGAATATCGGCTTTAACGAAAAGTCCGTTAACGTCAACATAAGGATCGTAATTGTATCTCTTTGATGCGAGAATTTCGGTATAATAATTGGTACCTCTCCAATTTTTTTGTAAATATGCGCCATTGTCATCTTGCACGTAAGTTCCTAAAGTGTAGGTATAATTACCACTTATCTCGTCTCCGTAATTATATGAGGACGTATCATAGGTAAAGTAACTATTACCCGATATCAAATTGGTGTCTTCTTCCCCATACAATCTAACTTTAAACTGATTTGAATAAAGTACATTGTCTATCTGATTTGGAGATCCAAAGAAGAAAGTTTCTTGATATGTAAGACTCATAGTTATTTCTCTGCCAACTAAAAGTTCTGCTTCATTGCTGATAAGATTAATTATCCAGTTTCTTCTATATTCACCATAATTAATTTGAGTTTGCAAAGCGCCTATTTTTATATCTACCCATTCCGAATCCATGTACGGATTGCCTTGATAATTCAGTTTGACGTACATACTTAAGTTTTGTTTAAAGCTATTAGCATCCTGTGGAATACCAACCATTGCAACACCCGAATTTGGCACTATATAATCGGGATTTTGTTCATCACCCAAGCCCTTAACTTCAGGATACACTACAAGGCTTGACGGATTACATATAATATTATAGCCAAGACAGAAATACCACTTATTGGCTGGCTCATTAGTGAGCGCAATTGTCGCATTACCTGCCGAAGTCTTTACACCGTCGGTATTTTTAATACCTGTATTGACGTTTACGGTGTTGTTGACATAGAAATTGGAACCATCTTGTGAAATAACATATTCAATAGCTGATACTAACATCTCTTTACTCGTTATTTGTATTTGAGAATCATTATAGAGATTCATCATAATAAACAAATCTATCAAAGAATACGTCATTTCTGATTGATACCCAATTATAGCTTCGGGATTACTTATTACGATACCCATATCTAATCTTTCGGCCAGTCCGATATCGTCAGAATATACAAATGCTTCCAATTCGGAATATAGCGCTTCGAATGGAGAGTTTTCCTTATTTAAATTTTGAAGATTTAAATAAATATCAATTTTATTTATAACGTAATAAATTTTATCAAAATCAAGATCATAGTTGGTAAAAGGATTATTATTTAAATATTCACTATCATAATAATTATTAAGATCTAATGTATTCATCTGTCCATTATCATAAGGAGACGTGCTCATCATATCAAATAGCTCAGTATGCTTTATTATACTAATTATACTAGATCTAACGGCATCTTGTGCGCTTTGCTCTACGTTATATTCATAGTCGCTTGCATCTAGGTTAAGTAATGCAAAACCATTTATATAAATTTCATATCGATTGTTTTTCCCCAGTAGATTTTCGCCGAAAGTCATTGTTATACAATCGTTTAATGTGACTTGCTCTCCAATTATAGCGCCACTTTTTGCGATGCGTATATTTAATAATTGTTTTTTCACAGTAATGGGCAAATATGTGTATAATGCATTTCCACTAAGAATATCACAAATATTGTGCAATTCGTAATTTATATCATAGTTAATATATTTAGGCTGATTTAAAACGCTTATAATATCGTTTTTAATTGCTCTCAAATAATATCCACCATAGATAGGATCATCTAATAGAAACGCTCCTGCGCTTGAGGTAATATCCATTCCGGTAATGTTGGTAAACTTAGTCATCACTTCAGCAAGCATATTGTTTACTGTGTTTACTTCGTTAGGCTGTAACGAATTCGATAAAGTATAAGAAAATTCATCATCATCTTTAAAGTATGTACGTTCAATCTCTGTTAGAGTAATAACCTTAGGTTTTACTTCAAATGGAACCGGAACAAATGTAAAATAGAAATTTCGAGAATATTGCGCCATGTACAAAACTCTAGGTTCGTATAACCCTTTGGAAATTGCAGGATGAAGAACATCGCTTGTACTAAATACAGCGCCTATATCGTTCCATAATTGATATGTGTTATTGCTAGTAAAGAACAACTCAGGATCATTAGGCAGTTTATTGGTATAATCAGAAATTAGTAGTTGTTCCGGAGTAATGTTTAGACCCATAGCCGTAATAAATGCAGCTTTATCATAAAAATCAAGCACAAATTCCAGATTATTATATCCTGTACCATATACCATCGATGCGCCTTCCAATCCATTATTTGCAATAATGGATAATTCCACGTTTAACTTAGTTATCTCATAAATAACGTCAGGATACATTATTTTAAAATTGGGATTGTTACTAGATATGGCCGATGCGTCAAGTATGTAGTACTCTTCAGTATTTATGATACTTGCAGGTTCGTTTGAGCAAGTCATAAGTCCGCGTACAAATCCTAAATTTTCGTCAAGTGGTAAATAATTTTCATCCAAAGCTACGTAGCCATTCATAAAACTGAGCACTTCTGTATACGTAATTGCCTCGCCTTTGTACATTTGATAATAAACGTAAGCATTTTTCTGTACATTGTTTATTTTTCTAGATTCTACAATACCGCCATCTACGTGTAATACCACGTTTCTTGGCTTTATTTGATAGATACCCTCGGATTCGGCATACATATTTGTTATGCCATAAGTATCCAGTGTTGCAGTTGCAACAGGTACTATAGTATAGGTATGGTTCCAATCAATAAGTTTCTTGCCTATTTCACCGTCCTCTATAAAGGTATCGTATTCATCATCTACAGCCAGCGGTATATAAGTTTCCCCTGTTTTTATAAATGGTGTAATAGTGTAAGCATAGTAGCCTACAGGATAATTTGCAGGAATAGTTTGTGTCCATGCGCTACTTGTCCAATAAGCCATAACGTCAACGTTTAGCTTGACTCCGTTTACGTCAAAATTATAGTAAGCTGCAGTACCGCCTATAAGACTTAAGTCGGAAGCTTGAGTAATAGGCTGTAAAGTATCGAACTGTTTATTTAGAATTGCCGTATTTGAATTTAAAGCAACTTCTATATTTTTACGCTTAATAACGTAATGTTCAACGCCATCAAGTTCAAATATATAGTTGTTGGACCTTGAATAATTAACAATAATATTGAAGTAACCCGCGCTTGTAGTGTCTTGCTCGTTTATGTATTGTGTCAAATACTCTGGAACGTAGTCCATATCACGTGTAAAACTAAACGTCAAATCTGTTTTAACATTTATAAGCTCTGTTGCGACGTCATTGTCGGTAAATATGTTAGCGTTTGATGGTATCGTGGGAGACGTTTCATCATAAACTTGTGTATTATAGCTTGTAAGATTAATTATCTTAACAACTCTTTTATTGATAATATATTTATATTCAGATTGCAAATTGTTATTTGTAGGCGAAACAAATTTTACAGTATAATTTTTGTAAGTCTCATTGATATTTACCATCAATGGATAAACTCCCGCATTTTTGGGATAAACAGCGTTATTATCTTCATCCATAGTATATGGATATATGGTAAGCGTTTGCGGAGCGGTCGCTAAACCACTGCTTACTATCTTATAGCTTTCAGTGTAATAATAACCTGCCCCTGCAATATTTTCATTACCTTGAGCGTTAGTATTATTAACCCAAATAAAATCGTATGGTTGTTTTATTCTGCCATCATATGTATCGCTTGTATAATAATATTCCAATCCACTTTCATTTTCTTTTTCCAAAGCGTTTTTCATAACAACTTTAATTTCAATAGGTTCAATTGTTATAACGCGCGAATAATCAGCATTGTTGATGAAATAATTGAAGTTGCCAATATCTAATATTGATATTGTGTATACGCCTGCATTTCTAAGTACCGTAGCACTTACAATAGTTGTTGTTCCCTCATAAATAACCGATATCTCAGGTGTTATAGTTATACTGTCACCACTACAAAGTATACTAGACAAATCAGTATACACTAAAGGAATATTCTCATTATCAAAATCATATGAGCTAGGCTCATTTATAACTTCTATGTCTAAAGATTTTGGAGTAATTTCATAGTCACACGTTGTGCTAACAATAATATCCTCATCAGGTTTAAATTCTACACCGTTGAAAACATAGTCATTAATTGCGTTAATTGCTCTTGTTTTTTCCAAACTTGGTAGGTTTTCCGCCCAATCAACAGGCCAAAAATTACTGCTGCTTAGATAAGCATAATTCATTATCGCGTCATACGTATCAACTACAGCCCATCCTGTTCCTTGTAGTCGGTCAGTTCTGCCATTCCAAATAAAGCTTATTGCATTTCTTATAGCCGTTTCATCTTGCTCTGATATTGTATATTCGGCATCTTCAGACGCTATTTCATAAGGCGCAACCAATGAACTCAGTTCTTTTTTTGCATAGGTTTCTTTACCGCTGCCTATTGGCGTAATCAAAATATTTCTTGGGGTAATATAAACGTAAGAAAATTCCGTTTCAACGTTTTCGCCATATAAGGTTATGTTAAAATTAGTGTTAGAACTAATGCTTTCTGATGTCAATGCAACCTTATACTTTCCAATATTTTCTCCAATTTCTCTTGTAAACTCGATACTTATTGAGTTTTCATCAAGCAAATATCCTTGATTAAACTGATAGTAATAATTGTCGCCATATACATAATCAGGGTCGCTGTCGCCATATACTTTTTCTAAATCTGATGCGAAAATATTCACATCTGTTTTGTTTATTGTAAGCGTAACAGGGTCTACTGTAACGTGGTAGTTGGCTATAAGTCCGTTGTCAATAACAACGTAAACATTATAATCTCCTGTAGGTGTATTGTTCGGTAGCATATATTTGCCATCGACAGATTTTGCAAGGTCATGCAATTTATCAATGTCTGTGCTTGCATAAATTTTTAACACATAGTTGTCCGGATTGGTATATGCTCCAAATACGCTTGTAAAAGTATCGTATATTTGTAAATTTGCGCTATATACAAGGTCTCCTGAATTTTGAGTGGAGAAAACAAAATTAGGAGTTATTGCGCCATACTCTTTAGATTTGCTATCGCCCTTTACTGTTATACTCTTTTTTGTAATGGTAAGTAAATTTGTCTCAAATACTTTAATGTCAAAATTGCTCAAAAAACTTGGGTTTCCAGCAATTATATTATGCGTCCCTACACCTTGTGCATTTGGTAAATTCAGGTTACGGGTAAGACTATAAGTACTTATATCAATAGTGAGTCCGTTAACGGTAACGTTGGCGACAACAGTGTTATCAACCTTGTCCTTGCTACCTATTTTTGTATCATTATTGACGCCATCATATAAATAAACATCGTATCTGTACATAGGCTCAGCTTGACCATAAACTTTGGTTTCGGCACTTGCCTTTATAGCAATAGGTAGTGGATTAATGGTGAATACCGCCTCATTATAATTTACTATAGAATAGTTATCATAAAAAGCGCCTTGAGCATCGAGCTTCGGACGTATTCTATATTCTCTTTGAGGTCCGGAAATATTCATAGACACTATGCCTTGGGTAAAATTGTATAATACGTTATCTAGATATACATTATAGTCAACGGAAATAATATCGTTGTATTCTTGATCAAATACAAGTATTTCGCCATCACTTTCTTGGCTTGTAATGTTAAACGTAAACGTAGGCGCATAATCGCTATATATCGCTATTGAAGGCTCTGCATTTATAGAAATTTTACGCTTGTTTATACGTATCTTCATAGAATTATCAACAAGTGTGTTGAATTCATTATCGCCTGAGTAACGGATAACTAAAGTATATAAGCCTGCGTTTTTCGGGAATAATGCATTTTCATTACCAACCGAATCTCTATACATTACTGTAAAGCCTGTATTTTCCGCAATCTTGGCATCAATATTTGCATTAGAAATAAATATAGTATTGCCGTGCATTACGTAAAAAGTAGGACGCGACGTATCTGTTGCGCCATATATTAATTGGTATGCGCCATCAATAACCGTTGCTTTGTCAGAAAAATCAACCGTTAAGTATTTTCTATCTTTTATTGTGACAACGTAAGACGTGTTTTTTTCTACGCCGTTTACTGTGTATGATATATAAATTCTTTGAGCTACTTCATTGTTGTTATTAATTTCGAAGCTGGTGTTAAATTCGGAACTGTCAATTTGCAAATTACTTATACCGCTATCTAATTCTATAAATTCGCTTGCCCCGTTATTATAATAAGCAAGCAACATACCGTTAGAAAAATCTATGCCTTCGGAATAAAACTCGGTATAAACCTGCTTGGGATATTCAGACAACATAATACTAGATATCGTCTTTTGAATAATAATCAGCTCTATTTCAACGCTCTTTCCTTTGAATGTAAATGTAACGCTTGTTACACATTGTTTATCGTCAAATACGACTTCGGCTTTGGAATCATAACTGGATACAAGGTCAATCAGCTCAATTTTAACATTTCCGTGTTGATTATCAAATTCTCTGCCTAAGGCATCTACATAATGCGCGGTTATAGAAATAGCTTCGGGGTCAATTTCCATTCCCTCTATTACTGTAATGGAATCTATATCACAACTAATCTCTACTAAAATTTTGGGCAGAACAGTTACTACAAACGTACATTCATATAGCATATAGCTAAAAGTAATAGTTTGGTTTCCTACTTTATTGCAATCGAACCCACTAAGAGTATATTCAGATGGAGCAAGATAGTTATCTTCTATTGCATAATACTCGCTTAAGTAATAATAATCAGGCTCTCCGCTTTGATAAACTATTTTTAAAACTGCTTCTTGAGTCCACTCGATATTGTCGACACCTTCGTAAGTTGGTATTGTTGAGAGCGTATTATCGCTTTCTGTAAGGGCTATATACTCAGGAAGTCTGTCAAACCAATATGTTGTATAAGTGACTATATCTTGACCTCCGACTATAACTTCGGTATCTGTTATGGATAAATCTATAGTCAAACTTATACTTCTTTCTAAAAATATTGTGCCTTCCTCCCATGTTGTGTCATAGTTTGGAGTAACCGTAAACACTTCTTTGCCATCTTTGCCAATATAATATGACATAACGCCTTCAACAAAATCTATATAGGATATTTCGCCATTGTCATAAGTGATTTCAATACCCATATTGGCAATTGAAAGAGCGTCGCCATTTGAATATTTTAATTTGTCGGGTTGGCGAATAATTTTGATGCTTCCAACCGAAATTTTTCTATTTAGTACATTTACAAACGCTTCAAGCGTTTTCCCTTGATATGTAACAACTACAGGGCGCTTGCCTGTTGTTTGATTATAGTTTCTTGCCTGGCTAAGCATATTGGAAGTAATTTTGACGTTTAAAAGCGATTCATCAATAATACTGTTGTTTTCATAATTAACTTTGATATATGCATTATCGCCTATAGTAACTGTTTGACCTTCGATAATATCTGCAAAGCCATATCCTTCCTCATCTATATATCCTTCTACAAAGCTAATATCAAGTATATTATTGGTAACAGTTACAGATATCGTAACATAGTTTGTATTGGATACATCGTTTATATCGCCATAATACACCAATACTTCATGCTGTCCTATATTTTCAAAATAGGTATTTATAAACGTCCATTCGTTGGCATCGAAAACAGTTTCGTTATGAGATGCTCCGCTAGCATACAAAACGTCAAGGATAAGATTGCTAGAATCAAAATATGTACCTTGTATGCCTTTATTGCTGTGCCCAGAGCTTGCATTAATCGAAACAGACGTCACCCTTTTTAAAACTTTAATGGCATAATAATGAACAAATGACGTGTTATACGTGGTATTTTCATATGTGAACTCTAAATCGATTTGGTCATTAGCAACACTAGTAGCGTTATTCCAGTCCTCACTGTCAAACATATCATAAGTAAGTGGAATAATCGGAGTAATGTCACCGCTATTATATACAAAACTTATATGTCCACCATCCAAAGATAACGTATCGCCTTGCATATAAGTGGTAATTGTAGGAGCCTGGAATGAATCAATGCCTGTAATCTGTCTTGCTATTATTTCAATATCAACTTGCTTAGCCAATACTGTTCTTTTATCGGCGCTTGTATATTTAAATTGATAAATTCTATGTCCTGCAACTGTTGTAGAAAAATCGTTATTAAAATCTTTATCCAGTTGCACAAAACTTGCTTCATCATCGGTAAGATACGCTTTGGTATTACCTTCCTCATCGAGTGCTCTTAAACTTCCGTTCGTCAGTAGTATAGAATACTGCCATAAAGTAAAATCAATACTACCTGTGTCCTGATAATATCTAGTTTCAGGTAAAATAATAACTAGCTCACTTTCTTTAGACTCTATAACGTTAAGAGTGACAACAGTCTCTACATTTTCCAAAACAAATCTGACGTCATAGCTACCTACTACGTTTATGTTAAATTCGCTATTGTCAATATTATTAGTAATTCTAGGGTCATTGAAAGGTAAGTCTTCTGTTGTTTCATTGTTATAAGTTACGTGGAATACACCCGTCGATAAATCTAAAGTTCCATTTTTAATCTGGTCTATTGGTAGAGTAGATGGCACAAATGTTTTAACTTTTACTTCTTCTACTCGAACATTAAAAGGCATTTCTCTATCGTAATAGTATACTTTTACCGCAGTAAGACCTGTTC
>DATFIH010000016.1:0-19543 GCA_035270205.1 Clostridia bacterium
AGTCTGATAAAGTTGCGAAACGTGTTAAGTGTTGGCAGTCCGACGATTATATATATGGCACTTGGCACGACTTTACGCCTTGTATTAAAGGATGTTTTGATTGGGGAATCGCAGATATTGAATTGCAAATTTCCAAAGGTATAATCAAAGAAGCAAAGATTGCGACAGATAGCTTGTTTCCATCGTCCGTAGAGCTTGCAAAAAAGCTATTAACGGGTAAAAATTCTATTGATATCAATAATATGGCAACAAATGACGCAATAGCAGGCGATATAATAAATTTAGTAAGGGGTAAACTATGTACGATTTAGCAGTAATTGGAGCAGGCCCTGCAGGATATAACGCAGCATTGCACGCGTCTGACCTTGGACTAAAAACCGCGCTTATTGAAGCTAATGAAATAGGCGGAGTTTGCCTTAACAAAGGATGTATACCGACAAAAAGCTTGTTAAAATCAGCTCAAGTTTATAGCTTGGCACAAGGTGGCGAGATATTTGAAGTTTGTTTTGACAATGTCAGTATAGATTGCGAAAAAATGTATCAAAGAAAGGATAAGGTAATTGAAAAACTTAAAAAGGGAATAGAATATCTAATAAAGAAAAGTACGCTTGACCTAATACTTGGGCAAGCAGAGTTTGTCGACGAACACACGCTCAAGGTAAATGATACGATTATTAAGGCTGAAAATATCTTAATAGCTTGCGGTTCGCGTCCATCTAAGTTGCGCATAAAAGGCGAAGAATACGCTATTGATTCCGATGACGTATTGGCGCAGCCCATTGACGAAAAGGAGATACTGATTATCGGTGGCGGAGTAATAGGCATTGAGTTTGCATCGCTTTTTTCTATGCTTGGAAAAAACGTTACCATTTTGGAATACGAAAATGGGATTTTACCACAATCAGACTTAGATGCTGTAAACGCGCTCACTATGTCGCTTAAAAAGCGTGGTGTTAAAATTTTCACAAATAGTAAAGTTTGCGAAATAATAAAGGACGAAAAGTATAAGGTTTTAGCCACCGTTAAGGGCGAAGATAAAGAATTTATAGCCGAAAAAGTCATAACTTGTACGGGAAGAACGCCAAATATAACAGCTTTGAAACTGGATAATGCTAAAGTAAAGCATGCTCAAAGCATCATTGTAGATGATAACTGCAAAACAAACATCCCCAATATATATAGTGTAGGTGACGTAAGCGCAAAGATAAAACTCGCTCACTTTGCTGAGGCTCAAGCTATATGCACAGTTGATTACATTGCCTCAAAAACGCCAAGCATAGATTTGCGTACGGTACCAAGCGTTGTGTATTCGAGTCCGGAAATAGCCTCCGTTGGCACGCTTTGGCAAGCTGAATCGAAGTTGCATTTTTGTAAGGTTTTTATGAATTCCAATGGGAAAGCAAGCATTGAGGACTCAACAAGCGGTTTTGTTAAGATAGTATTCAATGAAGACAAAGTAATAGTTGGCGCAGTTATAGTAAATTCGCGCGCGTCAGAGCTTATCGGTGAAATGTGTTTAGCAATAACAAATAAACTTACGCTAGACGATATTATAAAAACAATACATCCGCATCCGACGCTGTCTGAGGCAGTCAGGCTATGCGCAATCGAAGGTAAAAAATTAGTAATGGAGGCATAATATGGTGAAAAGAACACCTTTGTACGAAACACATATAAAATATGGCGGTAAAATGGTGGAGTTCGCAGGGTATGAATTGCCCATAAATTACGCAAAAGGCATAATTTTTGAGCATAATACAGTTAGAAATGGAGTGGGATTATTCGATGTATCCCACATGGGAGAAATTCTTATAAAAGGAGAAAATGCTTCCCTGTCGTTACAAAAACTTGTTACAAACAGAATTGACACAATCAAGGAAAAACAGTGTCGCTATAATCTTATGTTGTATGAAAATGGTACTATCGTTGATGATTTGCTTATCTACAAAATAAACGATATGACCTTTTTACTTATTGTTAATGCTTCCAATAAAGACAAGGATTTTAATTGGATAGCAAAAAACATCGGGCAAGAAGTTAGCGTGGAAGATATTTCCGATGAGACTGCCTTGCTTGCGTTGCAAGGACCCAAAGCCGATAAAGTGCTTGCACGGCTTGCCGATATGTCGCTGATTCCCACAAAAGGCTACTATTTTAACTCTGATATAACAGTCGGCGGTATAAAAAGTATGGTATCAACTACAGGGTATACGGGCGAAGCAGGGTATGAGATATATTGTAAGGCAAATGATGCTCAAAAGCTATACGAAAAAATTATGGAAGAAGGAAAGGCGTTTGATATAGAGCCGGTGGGACTTGGGGCAAGGGACACTTTGCGTTTTGAATGCTCTATGCCACTTTACGGACACGAATTAAGCGACCAAACTAAAGCGTCGGAAGTAGGACTTGATATGTTCATCAAGACAGATCTTGATTTTATTGGTAAAGATGCTCTTGTAAACGAGATGCCAAAGTATAAGAGAATAGGGTTAAAGCTTATAGATAAAGGTATTGCAAGAGAAAACTGCCAAATTTTTGACGAGCAAAATAATCTGATTGGATATACAACCTCGGGCGGTATGTGTTTAACCGTTGGAGGTGCATACGCTATGGCTAGAGTGAAAAAAGATTTTCAAGGTCTAGCGTATATCGAAGTAAGAGGAAGACGACTGCTTGCAGAAATAACACCATTGCCATTTTATAAAAGAAATAAAATTTAAGGAGATAGAAAATATGAAATTTACATCAACTCACGAATGGGTAAAAATGAGCGAAAACAACACATCTTTAGTCGGTATTACCGAATATGCGGCAAACGAACTTGGAGATATCGTATATGTTATGCTTCCAACTGTTGGGGATAAAGTAGTTGCTGGCGAGCCATTTTCCGAAGTAGAATCCGTCAAAGCTGTTTCTCCTGTATTGTCTCCTTTATCAGGAACAGTAATTGAGATAAATGAAGAAATTGCCAACAGTCCCGAACTTATCAACAAAAACGCTTTCGATGCTTGGTTTGTTAAGGTAGAAGTAGAAGAAGAAGGCGATCTAATTTCTAAAGAGGAATACGAAAATCTCATAAAATAAGAGGAGAAAATATGTCTACATTCACCCCACATACGGATAGGGAAGTTGCCGAAATGCTTGCCGCGTTAAAGTTGTCTAACTTAGACGAGCTTTACCAAACTATACCTAGCGAGTTTAGACTCAAAGATTTGGATTTGCCTTGTGGTCTTTCTCAAATGGAAGTTGAAAAAGAATTAAAACATCTTGCCGCAAAAAATAAGGTTTACCCCATAATTTTAAGGGGCGCGGGCGCGTATCAACATTATATACCGGCGGCGTTAAAGCTTTTGGCAAACCGTTCCGAGTTTGTTACTGCATATACACCCTATCAAGCTGAGCTTAGCCAAGGCATTTTGCAATCTATTTTTGAATATCAAACTATGATTTGCGAACTTACAGGTATGGACGTTAGCAATGCGTCCCACTATGATGGCGCAACGGCAGCGGCTGAAGCAATACTTATGTGCAAAGAAAAAAACCGAAGCAAGGTTGTTGTTGCCCCTTTTATAAAGCAAGACACGTTAAAGGTGCTAAAAACTTATCTGACAAGTATGGAAATAATAATTGCACCCCACAATGAAGATGGGCAGGTGGATATTGACAAGATGACTAGTCTAATAGACAATTCGGTGGCAGCAATATATCTGGAACAACCTAATTCGGTAGGAATTATAGAAGACGCTAAAAAACTTGGTGACATTGCTCATAGTCAAGGCGTAAAGTTTGTTATGAATTGTTATCCAATTGCGCTGGGTCTTATCAAAAAACCATCGGAATGTGGAGCAGATGTAGCAGTAGGCGAAGGACAAAGTTTAGGCTTGGAAATGGCATTTGGGGGTCCCTATATTGGTATTATGGCTACCACAAAAGCGATGCAAAGGAAATTGCCTGGAAGAATTGTAGGCGAAACAACTGACGCAAAAGGCAATAAAGCGTACGTGCTTACTTTGCAGGCAAGAGAGCAACATATAAGGCGGGAAAAAGCAGGCAGTAATATTTGTTCCAATCAAGCGCATTGCGCGTTAAAGTTAGCTATGTATCTTGCGTTAATGGGAGAGAATGGACTTAGAAATGTCGCAAATGCGTGCGTAAGCAACGCTCATTATTTAGCAGATGAATTGACAAAGATTGGATTAAAACGAAAGTATAATGGCGAGTTTTTTAATGAATTTGTAACTACGTCAAGTTATGATACTAAATTAATATTATCGCAATTAGAAAGCCAAGGTATCTTAGGCGGATTGCCAATAAATAATACCGATATTCTTTGGTGCGCAACCGAAACGGTAAATAAAGAGGATATAGATAAGGTTATCAGAATAATAAAGGAGGCAGTATGCTGACAATTTACGAGAGGGGCGCGGTCGATGCCAAGTCGTTTGAGTTGCCCAATCTTACCGCGCCTAGATATAGTTTGGACGGTAAATATTTGAGTGAGGTTTCTCACAGACTGCCTAGTGTAAGCGAAATAGACGTGGTAAGGCATTATACAAATCTTTCATTAAAAGCTTACGGAGTCGATAACGGTTTTTATCCGCTTGGGTCTTGTACTATGAAGTATAATCCAAAAATAAATGAAATTGCGGCAGCATTGGAGGGTTTTACCGCTATACACCCATTGCAAGAGATTGCAAGCGTGCAAGGCTGTTTGGAGCTTATGTATAACCTTTCCAATATGCTAAAGGCAATAACGGGTATGAATTTTAGTTTGCAACCATCGGCAGGCGCGCATGGCGAACTAGCAGGCCTAATGATTATTAAGGCTTACCACAATAGCCGTAATGAAAACTTTAGAAATAAAATAATAGTTCCTGATTCGGCGCACGGTACCAATCCGGCAAGCGCAGCGCTTGCCAACTTGGAAATAATTAATATACCTTCTTTGGCAGACGGTAGTGTAGATTTAGACGCGCTTAGAAATGCGTGCGGAGAAGATACCGCAGGATTTATGCTGACCAATCCAAGTACTTTAGGCTTGTTTGAAGAAAAAATAAAACAAATCGAAGCGGTCGTGCATAGTGCGGGTGGTTTGATGTATTATGACGGAGCCAATCTCAACGCCATTATGGGAATTACAAGACCTGCGGATATGGGCTTTGATATTATGCATATTAATCTGCATAAGACTTTTTCTACTCCGCATGGTGGCGGTGGACCGGGCGCAGGGCCAATAGGCTGTAGTGATTTTTTGAAGAAGTTTTTACCTTCACCTATTGTAGTTATAGATAATGGACAATATAAATTTAAAAATCCTGAAGCTTCTTTTGGAAAAATGAAAAACTTTTACGGAAATTTTCTCGTACTTGTAAGGGCTTATACCTATATCCTTACCTTAGGCGCTGAGGGTATAAAAGATGCCTCGCAAAAAGCAGTGCTAAACGCCAATTACTTAAAGCATTTGCTGCAAGATATAGACTATAAAAAAGGAAGTAGTTGTATGCACGAATTTGTATTGTCTATGCAAAAAGTCAAGGAAGAAACCAACGTTTCAGCGCTTGATATTGCAAAAGAGATGATAGACGCAGGCATTCATCCTCCGACAATGTATTTTCCATCTATTGTACACGAAGCGCTTATGTTTGAGCCGACAGAAACTGAAAGTAAAACTACGCTTGACAAAGTAGCGGAAATCATTGTTAATATTGTAAATAAAGCTTATATAGAGCCAGGAAAAATGCATTCTGCACCGCATAATGCTTACATTTCAAGACCGGACGAAGTTGCGGCGGCAAGAAATCCTAAGTTAAAAATACAATTCTAATAGCAAAATAATTATTGTAAATAACGTTTTAACTAAAGATATTATGTATTTACTTACATAAGATAAGATTTTAATATTTGGTGTTGAAAGGGAAAATTCCTTATGATATACTTAATTATGTTAAAAAATTATTATATATAGGAGTTTTGTATGGGATTTGACACTATTAAAGAAAAGAAAGCAGAAAGTGCCAACTTTATGGCGAATGAGATTACCAAGGTTATAAAGACCTTTGGCAAGCGAAACCCTGGAAGCGAAGGCGAGAAAAAGGCTTGCGAGTATATGGCTAGTCAGCTTCAAGAATATGGTTGTGATGACGTTAAAGTTGAACCTTTCGAATTGCATCCTAATGCTTTTTATGGCTGGATTTACATATCCGTAACACTGGTTTTGGTCGCATTGGGCTTATATTTTGTTGGATTATACCTAAACAACGCTATATGGACAAAATTAGTATCGCTAGGATTGATAGCAATTGGATGCGGAATAATGGTAGGCGAGTTTATGATGTATCTAAAGTTAGTAGATAAGCTCTATCCTAAAGAAACTTCACATAATGTTACCGCAACGAAGAAACCAACAGGGGAAGTAAAAAGAAGAGTATTTTTTAACGGACACCCTGATGCAGCGGGAGAATGGACATTCAACTACCTTTTAGGTGGTACAGGTTTTGCGGCGCATTTTCTAATATCAATTGCAGGCATATTTTATTTTTTAGGCATAATTTTTGCTTCATTTTTTACCGCTGTGCAAAATGCGCAAGGTATTAATTTTCCATTAATTATCGAGCTTGGACTAGGAACACTAGCATTCGTGCCATTCTGGCTTGCCCTTATATTTTTGTGGAATGAAAAGAAAATAGTAGATGGCGCCAATGATAACCTGACAGGATGTTATATGGGCATAGCTATTATGAAAGCCTTAAAAGATAACAATATAGAACTTGAAAATACCGAAGTTGGCGTAATAATTTCGGGTAGTGAAGAAGCTGGTTTGCGTGGAGCAAAAGCTTGGTGCAAGGCACATGGCGATGAGTACAAGGACGTTGATACCATTATTTATGCCTATGATACTATCCGTGAAGGAAAATTTTTGTGCGTCAATGAGAAAGACCTTAATGCAACCGTTAGTGCCGATCCTCACGCTGTTGCATTGTTTAAAAATGCTGCCGACAAACTTAATATTACTTGTAATTATGGCACTGTGCCTTTCGGTTCGACCGATGCTGCCGCATTCACACAAGGCGGTTATAAATCAGTAGGAATAACAGCTATGGACCATAATTTAAAGAACTATTATCATACAAGGCGCGATAGTTATGATAATCTTGACAACGAATGCTTAGCTGATTGCTTTGCGGTTTCCGTACAAATGCTTGAAGACTTTGATGCGGGAAAATAAATGGAATTACTATAAATAAAAAAATGCAAGAGCGTAGGCTCTTGCATTTTTTTATTGTTTTAAAAGCTTCTTAATTAATTATAAAACTCTTCAATATACGCATTGATTGTGTTTCGGTTACCTTTATAAGGTCCGATATTTTCCATTTTATGACTTACTGTAGCCGTTGCCCAAAGCAAAGAAGCATTTAAATCAGAGTGTAGTCTTTCGGTGATATAAGCAGCAAAAGTTGTATCACCCCGTCCACTGCGCCCCGAAAGATTTCGTGCTTTTATAGGGCAGGTGGCTAGAGTTCTTCCATCATAAGCAATAACTTCTGTGTTATGAGTTATGACCACTTCTTTTGCACCCCATTTGATAAATGTTTTTGCCGCCTCTAATCTGTCGATTTGCCCTGTCAATATTTCCGCTTCTGCGGCATCTGTTTTCAGATAAGTAATGTAAGGTAACAACTCTCTTTTTTCTTTCCAATCCTCAAAATACATTTCGGTATTGTCACCGCTTGCGTGGCGTAAAAAAGCTTGGACATCAGCAGCTACAGCACCGCGTTTTGACAATTCTTTTATTAAAGCTCCATCAAAATCGCCATAAATAAGCCCTGCAAGGTGATAAATTTTGCAATCCACCTCGGGGATATCTGCTATGGTAAATGGATCGGCTTGAGAAAGGCATACGCAAAGCCTTTTTTCTTTATCTTTAGTAAAATACTTGTTTCGTATTGAGGTTGATTTTTGAGAAGGCTTATAATAAATATCCTCTTTAGGTATAACAAATTCTTGCAGTCTGCCTGTGTCGGCTTCGGCAATTTTGGTAACAACACCTACTTTATTGCCGCCCGCATAAGCTGACGCGCTGGAATAAATAACCGCGCCACCAACTTCTACAACTAAATTGTCTAAATAATCTATATTGTAATCCAGAGAAATATGTCCTATCGTTAGCGTATCGTACTGTTTTTTCATATAATTCCTCTATTTTTTTATTTTTAGTTGTAGTTTTCCCAATAATTTATAAGGATAATTGGAAGTTATATTTGCTATAATTTTATGTTTTAACAACCTAGCCATTTCATTTTCTTTGTCAACAACGAAAGCTGAAACCTTTAAATTATATTTTTCACATTCTGCCAAGAAATCTTCAGTTAAATAAGAATACTTTAAGTTTATGCCACTAATATTGGGGCAGTGGCAACTTTTTATACATTCCGACATAGCTTTTACGTCGCACGGTTGTGGGTGTCTAAGCTTAAAAAAACTTTTATTGAGGTATGCCTCGCCTTCGGTAAGATGCTTTATATCATGTAAACAAACGCTACCTGTAAAAATTATTCTGTCTAAAACGTCCATTTGACCAGCAAGGAAAAGTACGTCTTTTACAATACCTTTTTGCTTTACGTCACAATTTATTTTGAAGTTATATTTTTTGATGAATTCAAAAGCGAAGGCTAGAGGAATGCGAAAATAAGGAATTGCAGGCAAATGTGAAAGATAAAGTTTTTTACCGCATTTCCAAATGTCGACTTCCACAACATCAACGTTGTAAAGAGCAATGTTGGAAAAGAATTTTTTACTGTTGCGAGATGTGTTATGTGCTCCGCCGTGCGCCGTAATTAACATAAAATACTCCTTAAACTTGGTAAGTTTTGCCTTCAATAGCTACGTTTATATCAGGATAGGTCGAAAAGTATTCTTCCGGAGAATAGTTAGGGTCAAGGTGGGTAGCAAGTATTTTCACACCTGTTTTTTTGTGAATTTCCACCGCTTTATCCACTGTCATATGTGGTCCTAAAAAACCTTGCATTTTGCTGCAATCGGCAACGACTAGGTCTGCTCCCTGTATCGCGTTAAGTATGTTTTCATTGTAGCTCGTGTCGCCTGTATACACTAAAGTTTTATCGCCTACAATCTTTATTGCGTAGTTGGGTGTAGAGTGGCTCATTTCATAAAATGAAAGAGTAAACTCGCCTAGTTTGATTAATGTATTTTCATCAATGTTTACTACTTTAAACTTAGGATGTAAACAAAGTATCTTATACCACTCGCTGTCAACATAACGCGTATATATAGTTACGGGCATCCCAAGTTCGTCTAATAGATACCTAAAGCTTAACAAATCGCTTGTATGGTCAAAATGCAAATGAGACAAAAATATACCGTCGATGTCTTTTGCGTCTATCTTACTAAGTATTCTGCTAAGTGTACCTGCGCCCATATCTAGAATAAGACGCGTGTTATTTTGTTCCACAAGATAACAGCTTGTGGCCCCGCCTTTTTTAGGGTATGGTCCATACCTGCCAAGTACTGTAAGTTGCATAAAAATCCTCCCCAATAGATATTAAGAATGCCTATATAAAAGCTTAATTTTTCTGATGATTGCTTTTTTCATTTCGTCAACCGCTTCACGCATATAAATCTTTGGGTCAAATATCTTATTATCAGCTTGCAAAGATGCTCTGATGCTTTTTGTAAAAGCTAGTCGTAATTCGGTTGCGTAATTAATTTTACTAATGCCGTTATTTATACAGTTTATGATTGTTTCATCGTCAAGACCGGTAGCTCCGTGAAGTACCAAAGGAGTGGGTATATTATTACTGATTTCTCTGATTCTAACAACGTTTATTTTCGGAATGCCTTTATAAATGCCGTGAGAAGTGCCAACGCCTATCGCCAAAGTATCCACGTTAGTTTTCTCCACAAATTCGCTAGCCTCTGCAATAGACGTATAGCTACTTTCAAGGTATATTTCACCTTCTTCTTTTCCGCCTATTGCGCCAAGTTCGCCCTCGACAGATATTCCTTTTTCCTTAGCGTATGCTACAACTTCGGCAGTCAGCGTTATGTTATCTTCAAAAGGAAGACTACTCCCGTCTATCATAACCGAGCTAAAACCATTTTGTATACAATTTTTTGCAGTTTCAATATTTTGTCCGTGATCAAGGTGCAAACAATAATCGACATCTGTATGCGCCATAAGCGCTTTTATCATAGCAGGATAGGTAGCGATTCCGCCATAATTAAGAGTGCGGGGTATCGTTTGTATTATGACAGGAGTTTTCAGTTGGGTAAGGGCTTCTGTTACAGCCATAACACTCTCTAAATTATCTACGTTAAAAGCGGGAATTGCAAAATTGTTTTTCTTAGCATATTGCATAAGGACTAAGCTATTCACCAAAGCCATAATTACTCTCCTAGCTAAAATTGTTAGTATAAAATATGTTATCATACTAAAGTAGCAAAAACAAGATAGAAAGGTAAAATTATACTATAAAATGGAACTTTTGCCCCTTGAATATCTTTAAAGTATATGATAATATTATTTAAGATATTATTTAACAAGAACAAACGGTTATAAGCTATAAAGCGCAGGAGGGGATGTAATGTCTAAAGCCCAACTCGCACCCAACACTTTAAAAGTAGCAGACAAGTATATTCCTAAAAAGGAATTTTGGATTTATGCTATAGGTGGACTGGGTCAAGGTATGATTTACTCTATGATGTCTAGCTATATTTCTGATTTTTACATCAATGTTTTACAAGTTCCGTTATTATTTGTACTTTTGCTTATGTTGATAGCAAGGTTTTGGGATGCAATTTATGACCCTTTTATGGGCGCAATTGTCGACAGATATACCACAAAATGGGGCAAAATGAAACCATATATTTTATTTACTGCTGTTCCTATAGCAGTTTTAACGTATTTTATGTTTTTTGCGCCAAAAGGACTAAGCGATACCAATAAAATGATTTATGCCGCAGTAATTTACGTATTATGGGGTATAACGTATTCGATAAGCGACGTGCCTTTTTGGAGCTTACCTAATGCAATGACCTCCAACCCCAGCGAAAGAGCAACCACCATTTCGATAGGTCGCACACTAAACGGTGTAGGCGCGGCGGTACCAATGGCGCTATTTTTGTTGCTTGGATTTGTTATTCCACGAGTAAGTAGCGCGCAAGGTATAGAATTGGATAAAATAATATACTCGCTGATGGCAGTCGTTTGCTCTATTGTAGGAATTGCTTTGTTTGTAAATTCCTATTTTCACATAAAAGAAAGAGTGATTGTACCCGATAAAAAACGGGATAAAAGCCAACCCAGCGCATTTTCAAGGATAATAAAATGCAAACCTTTGATGCTGGTAATTTTGATGGGAATTTTAAGTAGCGGACGTTATATGATGCAGGCGGCTGCTGTACACGTAGCAAGATATGCATTTTATATAGGACCCAATTTGCAAAACTTATCGGAAGTTGCAAGATCTGCTGCGATAAAAGGCAGTGTTTCGACCGTCAGCACGATATTTTCAATATGTTCGGCAGTAGGTATGTTTGGCGCAATGCTATTTATGCCATTTTTATATAAGCGGTTTAATTATAAACAGATAGTATTATGCACTTGTATTGCAGGATTTTTTGCCAGTATAATAACGTCTGTTGTAGGCGCGCTTTCTATTTTTACTACGGCAAGTTATCTCGTTTACGTGTGCATACCGTTTATAATAATACAATGTATACCCCTTGGTGCGTTAAATATCACATCCTATGCAATGATAGGCGACAGCCTTGATTATTTGGAGCTAAAAACAGGATTTAGAGATAACGCATTAGGTTCGGCTTGCCAATCCTTTGTAAATCAATTTGGCAACGCGATAGCAACGACTTTCATTGTGCTTATGTACATAATAATAAACATAAATCCGAGTCAAATGCTAAACGCTGAGATAGTAAAAGCAGCAACCGACTTATTGCCTAGGCAAAGATTTGCTATGTTTTCACTTGTTTCCATAGTGCCGGGGATAAGCTTACTGCTTTGCGCAATACCAATATTTTGGTATGACCTTACGGGCGAAAAAAAGGACAATATAACCTTAGAGCTTGCCGAAGCGCGCCAACAAAGGGGCATCAATATAGAATAATTCATCTTGGGGAGGTACCATGAAATATATACAATTTGACAGTAAAAGACCTTTAGACCTTGTGCCAATAGGCAGAATCGCTATAGATTTTAATCCGATAGATTATTTTAAAACGCTTGTAGAAAGCGACACGTTTAAAAAATATGTTGGCGGTTCACCTGCGAACATTGCAGTAGGGCTTGCACGTCTTGGCAAAAAGGTTGGATTTATCGCCAAAGTATCCGATGACCGTTTTGGTGAGTATGTAGTGGACTTTTTCAATAAAGAAAATATTGACTGTTCTCATATAACAAAAGCTGAAAACGGAGAAAAACTAGGTCTTACGTTTACCGAGATTTTAAGTCCGACAGAAAGCAGTATTTTGATGTATCGCGACGGTGTCGCCGATCTGATGTTGACGACAAAAGACGTTGACGAAGAGTACATTGCAAGCGCAAAAGCCATTCTTATTAGTGGCACAGCGTTATCTACATCTCCGTCAAGAGAGGCTTGCCTAAAAGCGATGCTAATAGCGAAAAAGGTAAATACAAAAATTATTTTTGATGTTGACTATCGTCCATACTCGTGGAAAAACGACGAAGATATTTCCATTTATTATTCTTTAGTTGCTGAAAATAGCGACATTGTTATGGGTTCTCGAGAAGAATACGACTTGACAGAGGCAATAACAAGTAAGGGGCGTACAGATATAGAAACGGCACAATATTTTATTGATAAAGGTAATAAAATTGTGGTTATTAAGCACGGAAAAAAAGGCTCTACTGCTTACACAAACGACGGAGCAAGCTATTCTATAAAACCTTTCCCGATAACTGCCTTAAAGTCTTTTGGCGGTGGCGACGGGTACGGCTCTTCCTTTATATATGGATTGCTGGAAGGCTTGGATATAATGGATTGTCTTGAACTAGGGAGCGCGTCTGCGTCAATGCTCGTGGCGGCGCACGGTTGTTCATCGTTTATGCCAAAAATAGACGAAATAAAGAAATTTATCGCTGAATGTAAAGAAAAATACGGTGAAATGGTGGCGAGGAAATAATTATGTTTGGTTATCCTGTTTTTAATACAAAAGGAGAAAAAGTCCTTGCAAAAATAAATGGAAAAAATAGCAATATGCTTATGGACATATCCGTATTTAAACTGAAGAAAGGAGCAAAAAAGACATTTTTCCAAACCGACAAGGAAATTGCAATTTTACTTATTTTAGGCAAAATAAGAATTACCACATCAACGATTGATGAAGTTGCGGAAAGGGCGGGTTTGTTTAATGATTTGCCAACTTGTCTACACGTTTGTAAAAAAACAAAAATCACCGTGGAGATATTGCAAGATGCGGAATTTATGTATCAAGCGACTTTAAATGAAAAAACGTTTGAAGAAAAGCTCTATCGCAAGCAAGATATTATACAAACTGTTGCATGCGAGGGTATGTGGGAAAATACCGCTGTACGTGATGTAAATACCATTTTTGATATGGACAATGCGCCTTATTCCAATATGGTTATTGGTGAAGTTTTGGCAAGGCAAGGAAGGTGGTGGAGCTATGTTCCGCATAGTCACCCGCAACCCGAAGTTTATTATTACAAGTTTGAAAGACCAGAAGGTTTTGGAGCTTGTTTTATAGGAGATAAAGCGCACACCGTAAAAGATGGCAGCTATGGTTGTTTTGAAGGCGGCAAGACTCACGTGCAAGTGACAGCGCCAGGATACCCAATGTATAACGTATGGATGATAAGGCATATTGATGGCAATCCGTGGTTAAAAACAAGAATGGTAGACCCTAGGTACACTCACTTGGAAACGGAATGTAAATTCATTCCTAAGGAGAAATAATATGATTATGAAAAATACCATTCGCATGACAGTAGGCGAGGCAATAGTAAAATATCTTGACAATCAGTATGTAACTATAGAAGTTGACGGGAAAATGCTGGAGTCAAAATTTGTAGAATATGTCTATTCGATTTTTGGGCACGGTTGTGTGCTGGGAGTTGGGGAGGCATTATCACAAAGTGAACATAAACTAAAGGTTATGCAAGGCAAAAATGAGCAAGGTATGGCGCATGCTGCTATATCGTATGCAAAAATGAACAACCGATTAAAGATTATTCCTTGCATATCATCAATAGGTCCTGGCGCTGCCAATATGGTTACCGCAGCGGCGACTGCAACTGTCAATAACTTGCCGCTACTGCTTCTTGTAGGCGACACTTTTGCATCCCGTCAGCCCGATCCTGTTTTACAACAGATAGAAAACCCTAGTGACCTTACAATAACTACTAACGATGCGTTTAAAGCGGTAACTAAGTATTTTGATAGGATAACAAGACCTGAAATGATACTTTCATCGCTCACTAATGCTATGAGAGTTTTGACAGACCCGGCAAACTGCGGAGCAGTAGCAATAGCGCTAAGTCAAGATGTGCAAGGTGAAAGCTATGAGTTTAGAGAAGAATTTTTCCGTAAACGCGTACACTTTATTGCTAGACAAATTCCCAACGAGTACGAAATTGAAAGATGCGCAAACGTTATAAAAAATAGCAAAAAACCGCTAATTATTGTAGGTGGCGGTGTCAGGTATAGCATAGCAGGCGAAAAGGTAAGAGCGTTTTGTCAAAAGCATAATATTCCTTTTGCAGAAACGCAAAGCGGCAAGAGCGCAATTGCAGGAAGCGAGGCTTTAAATTTGGGCGGTATAGGCGTAACGGGAAACGCTTGCGCAAACAAAATAGCAAAAAATGCCGACCTTATCATTGGGCTTGGCACTAGGTTTACCGACTTTACCACATCTTCAAAATGGTTGTTCGCAAACACCCCAATAGTTACAATAAACGCGAGCAGTTTTCACGCAAATAAGTTAGATAGCATAGCCATGGTGGCGGATGTTTGCGAGGGAATAAAAGGACTTGATAAAAAGTTGGACGGTTATGTCACGGCATACACTACAGAAAATGCCGAAGCCAAAGCTATATGGTCCAAAGAAATGGATAGGCTAACGAGCATTAATTGCGATTTTGAAAAGTTTGAGCCGGAAAATAAAGTAAGAATGCCAGATGCTATTGCAGGATTTTATAAGGCAACAGGCGGTAATATTTGCCAAACTTCAGCAATAGGACTGATACGCAAGATTATAGATGCCGATGCAGTAATAGTGGGCGCTTCAGGCTCTCTCCCTGGATGCTTGCAACGGATGTGGACAACCGACAGTATTGGTAGCTACAATATGGAATACGGATATTCGTGTATGGGCTATGAAATAGCAGGGGCTTTTGGTGCAAAACTCGCGTGTCCAAATAGAGAAATCTATGCAATGGTAGGCGATGGCAGTTATAATATGCTCCATTCTGAAATGATAACCGCCATTCAGGAAGGCAAAAAAATTAATGTAATGTTATTTGACAATGCGTCATACGGATGCATAAACAATCTGCAAATGGGTCAAGGCGTAGATGCGCTTTGCACCGAGCTTCGCTATAGAGATGGTAATAAGCCTATAAGAAGTGGTGCATTTATCAATATTGATTACGCAATGTGCGCGCGGGGTTATGGATTTATCACATATACCGCAAAAACTATGGAAGAACTTGAAAAAGCCATAATTGACAGCAAAAAACAGACAAAGCCTGTCCTTATAGATATAAAAGTGTTACCAAAAACTATGACCGACGGTTATGGCGGTTGGTGGAACGTAGGGGTAAGCGACAATCCACGTACAGAACGAGGATATGCAGCTTTGGCAACAAAATCTTTCAATCTCAATAATGCAAAACAATATTAAGAGGTAGATATGAAAAAAGAAAACATTAATATAGGAATTGCCCCGATTGGTTGGACAAACGACGATATGCCAGACCTAGGCAAAGAAATAACCTTTGAACAATGCATAAGCGAAATGGCGCTAGCCAATTATCAAGGATGTGAAATAGGAAATAAGTATCCTAAAGATGTGGACACGCTGCTAGACGCTCTAAAGGTTAGGAACCTACAAATTGCCAACCGTTGGTTTTCCTCTTTCATTTTGACCAAACCTTTTCCCAAGGTAGAAAAGGATTTTAGAGAAAACTGTCGCTTTTTGGCTTCTTTGGGAGCAAAAAGAATAGGAGTTTCCGAGCAAAGTTATAGTATTCAAGGACAAATGGATACACCTGTATTTGAAAAAAAATATGTTATGCAAAATAATGAATGGGATATATTTTGCAAAGGTCTTTCTTCTCTTGGTGTGATAGCAAAAGAATACGGTATAACGCTAACTTATCATCACCATATGGGCACGGTTGTGCAAACCGCCGAAGAAATTGATAAAATGATGGAAGGTACTGATAAAGATACAGTTTTTTTGCTTTTTGATTCGGGACATTTAGCATATTGCGGAGAAGATTATATTGCGGTGCTGAAAAAATACGCCGACAGAATAAAGCACGTGCATCTAAAAGATATAAGAAAAGAAATCGTTGCAAAAGTGAAAAAAGAGCATTTGAGCTTTTTGCAAGGAGTAAGATTGGGCGCGTTCACTGTGCCCGGGGATGGAGATATAGACTTTGAGCCGATATTTGATATTTTGGCAAAAGCTGACTATAAAGGGTGGCTGCTTGTGGAAGCAGAACAAGACCCCGCGATTGCCAACCCTTTCAAAATGGCAGTCAAAGCAAGAAAATATATTAAAGAAAAAGCTAACATATAAAGGAGAAGCGAAATGGAAGTACTTAAATATTTTACTAATAACAAATTTTTAGCATCGGAAACCACCAAATATTATAAGGTGTACGATCCAAGTATAGGAGAGCATATCGCAAATATGCCAAAACTTACTTTGCAAGAAATAAAAGGGGTAATAGACAACGCGCATGAGGCTTACTTGTCTTGGTCTAAAATGCCTATTGTAAAAAGAGTGCAAATTCTTTACAAGGTAAGAGAGTTATTGATTGTAAATATGGACGAATTAACCTATACGTGCGCAAGAGAACACGGTAAAAATTGGAATGAAGCGCAAGGCGACATATTAAAAGCAAAAGAAGGTTTGGAACTTGCAATTAGTATGCCCTCGTTAATAACCGGGGAATCTTTGATGGACGCATCAGTTGGCTATGATACGGTTTCTTACAGAGAGTCACTTGGCGTTTTTACGGGCATTTCGCCATTTAACTTTCCGGCAATGATACCTATGGGCTGGATGGCGCCTGTTTGTATAGCATGCGGTAACAGTATAGTGTTAAAGGTATCGGGTTCAACACCTATGACCTCATTAAAAATAGCCGAGCTTTACCGCCAGGCAGGTCTTCCCGACGGAGTATTGAATATAGTATGCTGCGACAGAAATGATACGCAAGAATTACTTTCTAACGACAAAATAAAAGGCGTTAGCTTTGTAGGTTCTACCACAGTTGGTCGCTATATATATGAAAAAGCAGCGAGCAACGGAAAGCGAGTACAATGCCTTTGTGAAGCAAAAAATCACGCTTTGGTGCTTAACGATGCTGCACTTGAAAGAACCGCAGCAGGAATAATCAATTCTGCATTCGGTTGCGCGGGAGAAAGATGTATGGCGTTGCCTGTTGTTGTTGCTGAAGAAGGTATAGCGGATGCTCTTGTTGCTAAGATTAAGGAGCTTTCCATGGCGATAAAAATGGGAAAAGCGTATGATAAAGATACCAAGCTTGGGCCTGTTTATTCCAAAGAGCATAAAGAAAAAGTTATTAATTGGATAGCAAAAGGTGTCGAAGAAGGGGCAACTCTTGTTCTTGACGGTAGAAAAGTATCGGTGGCAGGAGCGGAAAACGGATTTTTCCTTGCGCCTACCATTTTTGACAACGTAACTAACGATATGACAATAGGACAAAGAGAAATTTTTGGACCTGTACTATGTATAAAAAGGGTGAAAAACTTTGAAGAAGGTTTGGCTGTTATGAATGCAAACGCATTTGCCAACGGTTCGGTTATATTTACTCAAAACGGATATTATGCAAGAGAGTTTGTACGCCATACACACGGCGGAATGGTAGGCGTTAACGTAGGGATACCTGTACCGATTGGAGTATTTTCCTTTACAGGTCATAAACAAAGTTTCTTTGGCGACTTGCACTGCTTAGGAAAAGATAGTTATCGTTTCTTTACCGAGCAAAAAACAGTTACCACACATTGGTTTGACGAACACGAAAAAAAGTCCACAACTGTCTCTACTTGGGACGGAACAATTTAATCAAAAATTTAATTTAACAAATTGAAGGAGCAAATACATATGATAAAAGTAGGTGTTATTGGCGCAGGAAGAATAGGCAAGGTGCATTGTGAATCCATCGCAAGATATGTTAAAAATGCCACAGTAAAAGCTATAGCTGACCCGTTTATCAATGATGAAACAAAAAAATGGGCGCAAAGTATGGGAGTTAAAGAGATTTATAGCGACTACCACAAGATTTTGGAAGATGAAGAGATTGTCGCAGTGCTGATTTGTTCGTCTACTGATACACATTCTCAAATATCTTTAGAAGCAATCAAGGCAGGAAAACATATTTTCTGCGAAAAACCTATCGACCACGACGTTAATAAAATACTGCAAGTAAAGCAAGCTTTGCTTGAAAGTAGCGTTAAATTCCAGGTAGGGTTTAACCGTAGGTTTGACCATAATTTCCGCGCAGCAAAAGAAGCTGTAGCAAATGGTAAAATTGGCGAATTAAACGTTTTGAAAGTATGTTCAAGAGACCCTGGAGCGCCACCTGTCAGTTATATAAAAGTTTCGGGCGGTATTTTCCTGGATATGACCATTCACGATTTTGATATGGTGCGTTTTATGTCGGGCGAGGAAGTCACCGAAGTATTTGCTTATGGTGGAGTATTAGTAGACCCAGCAATAGGCGAAGCGGGCGATATAGACACAGCAATAATATCTATGAAATTGGCAAGCGGGGCACTTGCTGTTATTGACAACTGCAGAAGAGCGTCCTATGGCTACGACCAAAGAGTTGAAGCGTTTGGAAGTTTAGGACAAGTAGCTATTGCCAACGATACCGAAAGCTCGGCAGTAGTTTCCAACGCTGAAGGCGTGCACGCAGAAAAACCTTTATTGTTCTTCCTAGAAAGATATATGCAAGCATACGTTCAAGAAATGACAGAGTTTATAGATTGTATTGTAAACGATAAGAAAGTTGAAGTCGACGTTGATTGTGGCTTACAACCTGTCCTAATCGGGCTTGCCGCAAAGAAATCTTTGGCGGAAAATAGACCTGTAAAAATCGAGGAGATAGCAAAGCTATATGGTATCTAAATTCGATTAACATTATCAGCCAATTAAAAGAGCGTAACAACGCTCTTTTTTATTGTAAAAAATAAGAAAACTTGTTATAATTGTTTTACAATTAAAAAAACAAGGTTTTATTTTATGAATATTGCAAAATTAGTAGAAGAAAAGG
>DATFIH010000017.1:0-3088 GCA_035270205.1 Clostridia bacterium
GAGACAGATATAATTGTGTTTATAAGAATAATATGCGTACCTATTTATATGACGCTAGTAATTCTTAGCTCAAAACCTGCCTACGAAAGCAACAAATACTTGTTTTTGTTTTTGGGACTTGGTATTATGATATTTGCAGCGCTAACTGACGTTGTTGATGGCAAGATTGCAAGAAAATATAAAGCAGGAACTAAGTTTGGCAAGCACGTAGTAAAATACGATCAAGGCACTTATTTAGGTCAATGCTTAGACCCTATTGCCGACAAACTTATGCACGTAGGCGCGCTTGTGGCTTTAACAATAGCAGGATATTTGCATTGGGTATTTATAGCGTTGCTTGTCTTGAGAGAGGCTTGCATGATAATTGTTGGAAGCTTTATGGTAAACGACATCAATATTAAAGCAAATATGATGGGAAAAGTTGCATCAGCGACACTTAGCGTTGGTATAATACTATCCTTTTTCCATACTTGGCTGATAAAGCTTTGGGCGCCTTATAGTATTGACTGGATAATAGTTACAATTGGTCTTGTTCTCAACTGGGTTGCTGCAATCAACTATGCTAAGGGTGCGGCAAAGCAGGTTAAAGCCAAAAAAGCTGCTGATAAAGCTAATAATCAGAAAAATATAGAAGAAACCGAAGAAAAATAATTTATAAGGACAAATTAAATATATATGATGAACAAAACCTTTGAACCAAGGGATTTTGAGGGTAGAATATACCAAGATTGGACAAAAAACGGATATTTTACCCCAAAAATAGATGCTGATAAAAAGCCTTTTACCATAGTTATTCCCCCGCCGAACATAACAGGTCAATTGCATATGGGTCATGCGCTCAACAACACCTTGCAAGATATCGTTATACGTTACAAACGTATGGCGGGATTTGCCACGCTTTGGCTGCCTGGGACAGACCACGCTAGCATTGCGACAGAACTAAAAATAGTTGAGCAGTTGCAAAAAGAAGGCTTAAGCAAAGAAAAAGTGGGCAGAGCCGCCTTTTTAGACAGGGCATTTTTGTGGAAAGAAAAGTATGGCGGACGCATTGTGGAGCAACTAAAACGGTTGGGAAGCAGTTGTGACTGGACAAAAGAAGCATTTACCATGGATGAAAAATGTTCTAAAGCAGTCAGAGAGGTTTTTGTAAATTTATATAACAAAGGACTTATATATCGTGGATACCGTATGACAAACTGGTGCCCAAGTTGTGGAACGGCAATAAGCGATGCCGAGATAGAATATGATGAAAAGCCTAGCTTTTTGTGGCATATAAAATATCCTTATACCGACGGTTCGGGCTATATGGTGGTGGCAACTACCCGACCTGAAACTATACTTGGCGATACCGCAGTTGCTGTAAATCCCGATGACGAAAGGTACAAAAGCAAGGTTGGGAAAACTATGCTTTTACCTATTATTGATAAAGAAATACCTGTAATTGCCGACAATTACGTAGAACTTGGATTTGGCACAGGCGCAGTTAAGATAACACCTGCTCACGACCCCAACGACTTTGAAGTAGGAACAAGACACAACTTAGAAGTAGTCACTGTTATCGACGAAAAAGGCATTATGAATGCGAATGCGGCAAGATATCAAGGTATGACAAGCTTAGAGTGTCGCAAAGCAATAATTGAAGATTTGAAAGAGCTTGGCTTAGTAGAAAAAATTGAGCCGTATAGTCATAATGTAGGCGAATGCTACCGTTGTAAAACCGCCATTGAACCACGCCCATGCGAGCAGTGGTTTGTAAAAATGGAAGAGCTTGCGCGTCCAGCAATCGAGGTAGTAAAAAACGGAACGACAAAATTTATTCCGCAACGGTTTGAAAAAACCTATTTTAACTGGATGGAAAACATCAAAGACTGGTGCATATCAAGGCAACTATGGTGGGGACACAGAATTCCTTGCTGGTATTGTGAAACTTGCGGTGAAATGATAGTAGCAAAAGAAGACCCGACCTCTTGCCCAAAATGCCACAGCGAAAAATTACGTCAAGACGAGGACGTTTTGGATACTTGGTTTTCTAGCGCGCTTTGGCCGTTTTCCACTTTAGGATATCCCGACAAAACTAAAGAATTGGAATATTTTTACCCAACAGGATTATTAGTAACAGCTTATGATATTATTTTCTTCTGGGTAGCAAGAATGATTTTTAGCGGTATAGAACATATGGGGCAAACACCGTTCCCGGAAGTTCTGATACACGGAATTGTTAGAGATGACAAAGGCAGAAAAATGAGCAAATCACTAGGAAATGGTGTTGATCCGCTTATTTTAATAGATAAATATGGCGCTGATAGTTTGCGTTTTAGCCTAACTACAGGTGTTGCGCCGGGTGGAGATATTCGCTTTTCGGAAGACAAAATGGAAGCAAGCCGCAACTTTATGAACAAATTGTGGAACGCAAGCCGTTATGTTATTATGAATTTGGAAGGCAGAGATTTGCCAAAGGTCGACAAAGCCAACTTTACTGATGCCGATAAATGGATACTTACAAAATTGCAGGTAACAACGCAAGAAGTAATAAAGAATTTGGAAAAGTATGAATTTGGATTGGCGCTTGCCAAACTTTACGACTTTATTTGGAGCGATTATTGCGATTGGTTTATCGAACTTACCAAGCCAATGCTATATAGTCAAGATGAAAACGTTAAAAACAACGCACTCGGTGTGCTTAAAAAAGTTCTTATAGATATACTCAAACTTATGCATCCTTTTGTGCCTTTTATAACAGAGGAAATTTGGACACAACTAGAAATTTCCCCTACTATTATGCTGGAAAGCTATCCCGAATATGACGAAAATTTAGTAGATACGGACGCATATAACAATTTTGAAGCGATTAAAGAAATTATTGTAAAAATAAGAAATATAAGAGCGGAAATGAATGTACCGCCTACAAAAAAGTGCCGTTTGTTTGTAAAAACTAATGACGTTGATTCAATACGCAACGCAAGTATTTATATAGAAAAATTAGCACAAGTGACAGAAATTAATTTTATCGACGATAAAAAAGTTGCAGGCGATAAAATATGCCAAGCAGTGACGACAGCGGCAGAAATCTATATACCTTTAGGCGAAC
>DATFIH010000018.1:0-2172 GCA_035270205.1 Clostridia bacterium
CCTATGAATGTAAATGCGCCCTCAATGCCGGCAAGAGCAATTGCGCTTACAAATGCACACGCTCCCGGAATTATTGTATAGCTTATTCCCTTTTCCATAAGTTCCTTAACTAAAAGACTACCTGGGTCACTTATGCAAGGCATACCTGCATCACTTACTAAAGCAATGTTCTTACCTTGTTCGATAAGTTCTATTATTTTTGCACTGCCCTCTCTTTCTTTGCCATTATAATAACTTATAAGCGGTTTTTTAATTTCATAATAATTTAACAATCCAAGAGTATGTCTTGTATCCTCGCAAGCAATAATGTCAACGTTTTTTAGAGTTTCTAAAGCACGTAAAGTTATATCCTGCAAATTCCCTATTGGTGTTGCAACAAGGTAAAGTTTTCCACTCATTTATTATAAATTCTCCTCGAATAATCGGTATAACTACCGTCATCATTATATACAATGATAGGCTTTGGTATTACAAGCGATGGCTTAGCGCCTTTTTTACCTTCTACTATAAATGTATCTATGTCCTTACTTTCTTTAGGCTGTACAAAATAAATCTTTTTTGGTTCTAAATTACATTCACGCATAGTGCAAATCACGTCTATAAGCCTTCTGGCTTTGTTTATCATATAAAACATACCGCCGTATCTAAGAAGTTTTGATGCACCTTCTATCACCTCATTGCATTTTACCATAACTTCGCTTTTGCAAATATCGATTTCGCCAACTCTTTCTACGTCTACAACTTTGTCATAAGGAGGATTGGTCACAACTACGTCAAAACCTGTACCAATTTCTTTCACTATGCCTTGCATTGGTTTGTTGATTATGGTAACAATATTATCTAGTTCGTTTAAAGTAACGCTTCTTTGAGCCATATTTGCAAGTCGCTCTTGAATTTCTATACCAAAAACCTTACTTGGATTGTACTTTTTTGCAATGAGTAAAGAAATTACTCCACTGCCCGTGCCTAAATCCACAACCTTATCGCCAGCAGCTATTTTTGCAAGATTGGCAAGTAGTACACTGTCACCCGTAAAGCAATAACCCTCGGGATTTTGTATGATTTTTAATGATTTATATTCGAGATCGTCCAACCGTTCGCCGGGTAATAACATAATTTTTTCTCCAATGTACATTATATAGAAATTTTTAGCGAATGTCAAAATAAATACCTTTAAGAGTAGACCTTGCATTTAATTTGGAGTATAATAATATTATTAATATTCCGGAGGAAATAATATGCCATTAGTTAATAGTAAAGAAATGTTTGCAAAAGCATATGCCGGCGGTTATGCTATCGGCGCGTTCAACGTAAACAATATGGAGATTATCCAAGGCGTTGTGGAGGCTGCTAAAGAAGAAAAAGCCCCCCTAATTTTACAGGTATCCTCAGGTGCAAGAAAATATGCCAACACCATTTATTTAAAGAAAATGGTAGAAGCCGCTATAGAAGAAAGCGGTCTTCCTATTTGCCTACACCTTGATCACGGTGATACTTTTGAACTTTGTAAAGATTGTATAGACAATGGATTTACGTCAGTTATGATTGACGCATCCAAACATAGTCTGGAAGAGAATATCCGCATCACTAAAAACGTAGTAGATTATGCGCATGATCATGGCGTAGTAGTTGAAGCAGAATTAGGACGTTTGGCAGGAATTGAAGATGCTGTTAAAGTAAATGCAAACGAATCTAGCTATACCGACCCTAACGACGTGGAAGAATTCGTTACACGTACCAACGTTGACTCACTTGCAATAGCAATTGGCACAAGCCATGGCGCTTTCAAATTCACAGGTGATGCAAAGCTTCGCTTTGATATACTTGAAGAGGTAAGCAAACGTTTGCCTTTATTCCCTATTGTTTTACACGGCGCAAGCAGTGTTCCACAATATTTGGTAGAACAAATCAATGCTTATGGCGGAAATATGCCAGGAGCTAAAGGCGTTCCTGAAGAAATGCTTAGAAAAGCTGCATCTATGGCAGTTTGCAAAATTAATATTGATAGCGATATACGTATGGCAGTTACCGCAACGGTAAGGAAATACTTTGTAGAAAATCCAAGTCACTTTGACCCACGTCAATATCTTGGACCTGCGCGTCAAGCAGTTAAAGAAATCGTTAAGCACAAACTTGTTAACGTACTTGGCTGTAACAACAAAATTTAATTTT
>DATFIH010000019.1:0-7510 GCA_035270205.1 Clostridia bacterium
TCTTTATATATCGCATCTTCTTATGCAAAGTCAAAACAAAACATAGCCGAGCCCATGGTACTAATACCTGTGTTCCCGGGAACCAATTGTGAGTATGATACGGCAAAAGCTTGGCTAAGGGCCGGAGCAAAGCCGGAGATATTTGTTATAAACAACTTGAATTCTGAAAGCATTGTAGAATCAGTACAACGCTTTGCAAGTAAACTAAAAAATGCGCAGATTGTGTTTATACCCGGAGGCTTCTCTGGCGGTGACGAACCGGATGGATCAGGAAAGTTTATAACAGCTTTCTTTAGAAGCGGCGCTGTGTCTGATGCGACTAATGAGCTTTTGAAGATAAAAGATGGACTTATGTGTGGCGTTTGTAATGGTTTTCAGGCTTTGATTAAGCTAGGACTTGTACCATATGGCGAGATAACCAATATCGACGAAGATAGCCCAACACTAACGTATAACACTATAGGAAGACATCAGTCTAAAATAGTAAAAACTAAAATAATTTCCAATAAGTCGCCTTGGCTTAAAAATGTGACACCCGGAGATGTTTATAACGTAGCGATATCTCATGGCGAAGGAAGATTTTTGGCAAATACCGAATGGCTTAAAAAACTGCAAGCAAACGGTCAAATCGCAACTCAGTATGTAGACGATAATGGCAATGCAACTTGTGATATAAGACATAATCCCAACAATTCAACTTGGGCAATTGAAGGAATAACCTCTCCAGATGGTAGAGTGCTTGGAAAAATGGGACATTCAGAACGAATAGATGACTATTTATACAAAAATGTAGTAGGTAATTATGACATAAAGCTGTTTGAATCAGCTGTAGAATACTTTAATTAAGGAGACAATATGGCAACATACTTTAACGAACCGTCAAGGACATTTAGCGAATATTTATTAATACCCGGATACACATCTAAAGAGTGTATGCCGTCTAACGTGAGTTTAAAAACACCACTTGTAAAATACAAGAAGGGAGAAGAACCCCAAATTACTTTAAATGCTCCGGTTGTTTCTGCAATTATGCAATCTGTTAGCAATGATAGTTTGGCTATAGCCCTTGCAAAAGAGGGTGGAATGTCTTTTATATTTGGCTCGCAGTCGATTGAAGATGAAGTAAAAATGGTGCAAAAGGTTAAAAGCTATAAGGCGGGTTTTGTAGTAAGCGATTCTAATCTTACTCCCGAAAATACCTTAACTGACGTGTTTGAGTTGGCGAATAGAACAGGACACAGTACTATTGCAATAACCGATAACGGTTTAAGTAACGGCAAATTGCTTGGTTTAGTTACAAGTAGAGATTGCCGTCCAAGCAGAATGAGTCCTGATTTGAAAGTAAAAGAGTTTATGACACCCTTTGATAAATTGGTAACAGCTAAAGAAGGCACGCTTTTAAATGAAGCTAACGATATTATTTGGGAAAATAAATTAAACACTTTACCTATTATTAATGCCAAAAATGAGCTGTTATTTATGGTTTTTCGCAAAGATTATTCAGCGCATAAAGATAATCCAAATGAGCTTATTGACGAGCAGAAAAGATATTTGGTGGGCGCAGGCATAAATACGCTTGATTATGAAAAAAGAGTTCCTGCGCTTGTAAATGCAGGAGCCGACGTTCTTTGTTTAGACAGTTCTGATGGTTATTCGGTATGGCAAAAACAGACCATAGAATTTATAAGAAAAGAATATGGTGACAAAGTTAAAGTTGGGGCAGGAAACGTTGTAGATAAAGATGGCTTCCTATTTTTAGTAGAGTCAGGCGCTGATTTTGTAAAAGTTGGTATAGGCGGCGGCTCTATATGTATTACAAGAGAACAAAAAGGCATAGGTCGCGGACAAGCGACAGCACTAATTGAAGTCGTTGAAGCAAGAAATGAATATTACAAAAAAACAGGTATTTATGTTCCTGTATGTTCCGATGGTGGAATAGTTCACGACTACCATATGACGCTCGCGCTTGCAATGGGAGCAGATTTCCTTATGCTGGGTAGATATTTTGCCCGCTTTGACGAAAGCCCGACCAATAAACTTTTGATAAACGGCGCATACGTTAAAGAATATTGGGGAGAAGGCTCCAATCGTGCAAGAAACTGGCAAAGGTATGACCTTGGCGGTATATCAAAACTTTCATTTGAAGAAGGGGTGGATTCTTATGTGCCTTATGCTGGCAGTTTGCGAGATAATCTAGCAAAAAGTATGTATAAGATTAAATCCACAATGTGCAATTGCGGCGTTACTAATATAGCGGATTTGCATACTAATGCCAAGTTGACATTAGTTTCTTCGACAAGCATAGTAGAAGGAAGCGCGCACGACGTAATTACAAGGAAGGCTAATTCTCAAGAATAAGGATATAAATATGGAATTGATAGACGGCAAACTGGTTGCAAAACTTACCAGACAGCAAATTAAAGAAGAAGTCGATAAGCTAATAGCAGAAGGTGGGGAAATAGGACTTGCCGTAGTGCTTGTTGGCGAAAACCCGGCTAGTATGGTTTATGTCAACAATAAGATAAAAGCATGTAAGGAAGTTGGCATTAATTCCTATCTTCACAAACTAGACAGCAACGTTACAGCAAAAGAGCTTACAAAGCTTTTAGCGCAACTTAATGCTGACAACAAGGTAAACGGAATAATAGTACAACTGCCTTTACCGAAAGGACTTGATGAAAGGGAAATTTTAAATTCGATAGACCCAAGTAAAGACGTGGACGGATGCCATTATGTTCAAAAAGGCAAACTTTGGACGGGCAACCCCGAACTTATAGCATGTACACCGTTTGGTGTTATAAAAATGCTAGAGCATTATGATATCCCTATTCGCGGGCAACACGCAGTAATTGTGGGAAGGTCTAATCTTGTAGGAAAACCACTTGCAGAACTGCTTCTTGACAAAGATGCAACCGTTACTATTTGCCATAGTAAAACACGAAATATGAAAGAAATCACATTAAACGCTGATATATTATGTGTTGCGGTAGGCAAACCAAAGTTTATAACAAAAGATATGGTGAAAGAAGGCGCGGTTGTTATTGATATTGGTATAAACCGTGTGGATTCCAAATTAATTGGCGATACTGACTATGAAAATATTGCCGATAAATGCTCATATATAACACCGGTGCCTGGCGGAGTAGGCCCAATGACAGTAACTATGCTTTTGGCAAATACCGTAACGGCTTATAAATTGAAAAAATAAGAATAGAAAATAACGTAAAAAATTGATAAACAGCAAAACATTGTTTTCGCTGTTTTTGTTTTTTATGAATAAATCTTTGCATATATGCATATTTTTTGCATAATTATAAGAAATTATAAATATTAATGCATAATCGTTTGACAAATATTAAGGATAGTTGTATATTTATTCTAATAACTTAAAGTGTGGAGGCATATCATGCAAGATAAAAGCATTAAAAAGATTGTGTTAGCATATTCGGGCGGTTTGGATACGTCAATAATAATACCTTGGTTAAAGGAAAATTACGATAACCCTGAGATTATTGCAGTTAGTGGTGACGTTGGGCAAGGTACTGAGCTGGAAGGTTTGGAAGAAAAAGCCATCAAAACGGGAGCTAGCAAGCTTTATATAGAAGATTTGAAAGAAGAATTTATACAAGACTATGTTTACCCAACATTAAAGGCAGGCGCAAAGTATGAAAGTGATTATTTGCTAGGTACTGCATTTGCTCGTCCAATTATAGCAAAAAGAATTGCAGAAATTGCAATTAAAGAAGGTGCTGACGCAATTTGTCACGGATGCACAGGAAAAGGCAATGACCAAGTGCGTTTCGAGCTTACAATAAAGGCGTTCGCTCCGGATATGAAAATAATCGCACCTTGGCGTATATGGGATATTAAATCGAGAGATGAAGAAATAGAATATGCTATTGCGCATAATATTCCTCTTAAGATAAACAGAGAGACCAATTATTCTAAAGATAAAAACCTTTGGCATTTATCCCATGAAGGTTTAGATTTGGAAGCCCCAGCCAATGAGCCAATGTATGATAAAGAGGGATTTTTAGAAATGGGCGTATCCCCATTTAAAGCTCCGGATAAGGCAAGCTATATTACTATTAGTTTTGAAAAAGGCGTACCGGTAGCGCTTGATGGTAAGAAATTAAACGGTGTTGATATGGTTGCCGCTCTTAACAAAATTGGCGGAGAAAACGGAATTGGACTTGCTGATATTGTAGAAAACCGTCTTGTTGGTATGAAATCCCGTGGCGTATATGAAACACCCGGCGGAACCATATTATACCGCGCGCATGAAGTTTTAGAAACACTTTGCCTTGATAGAGATACAATGCATTATAAGAAAATTCTTGCTGAACAATACGCTGAACTTGTTTATTTTGGCAAATGGTTTACGCCACTTCGTGAAGCGCTTGATGCCTTTGTAGACAAAACGCAAGAAACCGTAACAGGTGACGTCAAATTAAAGCTTTATAAAGGAAATATCATAAACGCAGGAACGACCTCCAAATATTCTCTTTATAATGAAGATTTTGCAACATTTGATGCAGACGAGGTTTACAATCAAAAAGATAGCGAGGGCTTTATAAATCTTTACGGACTTGCTATAAAGGTAAAAGCACTTATGGACAAAGCAAATAAATAAGAGGTTAATATGGCAAAATTATGGGCAGGGCGCTTTAAAAAAGAGCTTGATAAAGTAACTAGTGATTTTAATGCTTCCATAGCTGTGGACAGCCGTATGTTTGAACAAGACATAATTGGAAGTGTTGCTCACGTTGAAATGTTGGGTGCAACAAATATTATTCCGCAAGAAGAAAGTAAGATAATAGCAGAAGAACTGATAAAAATTTTAAACGATATCAAATCAGGTATGCTTGCTATCGATGCTGAAGCTGAGGATATTCATTCTTTTGTGGAAGGAGAACTTACCAAAAGATTGGGAGATATCGGAAAAAAGCTACATACTGCTAGAAGCCGTAATGACCAAGTCGCTTTAGATATTCGCCTCACATTACAAGAAGAAGTTGCAAAAATCAGTCAAGAAATAAAAAATCTTTTGGGTGCGCTGGTAAAAGTAGCTGCCGCAAATACCGATGCAATTATGCCCGGTTATACTCATTTGCAAAGAGCGCAACCAATAACCTTTGCTCATCACCTTTGCGCATACGCAAGTATGTTTATAAGAGATCAACAAAGACTCCAAGATGTACTTAAGCGCATAGACGTTTTGCCACTAGGCAGTTGCGCACTTGCTGGAACTACGTATCCTATAGATAGGGAATTGATAGCCCAAAAGCTTAATTTTAAGAATATTTGCTTTAACAGCATAGACGGAGTTTCGGACAGAGATTTCATAATTGAACTTGCAAGTTGCATATCGATTATTATGATGCACTTATCCCGTTTTTGCGAAGAAATAATTTTGTGGAGCAGTTGGGAATTCAAATTCATTGAGTTGGACGATGCTTATTCGACAGGCTCAAGTATTATGCCACAAAAGAAAAATCCTGATATAGCCGAACTTATCAGAGGTAAAACAGGAAGAGTTTATGGCAATTTAATGGGTATTCTTACAGTGATGAAAGGTCTGCCCCTTGCTTACAATAAAGATATGCAAGAGGACAAAGAAGGAATTTTTGACAGTATTGATACCGTTCTTAATTGTCTTACGGTCTTTACACCTATGCTTCTCACTTGCAAGGTGAATAAAACTAATATGGCGCAAGCTGCTGAAAAAGGTTTTATTAACGCAACAGACGTTGCTGATTATTTGACAAAAAAAGGCATGCCTTTTAGAGATGCATACAAAATCACGGGGCAAATCGTGGAGCTTTGTATCGAAAAAAATTATACGCTAAACACTCTTCCTATCTATAAATATCAAGATTTTAGCAAACTTTTTGCAAGTGATATTTACGATGAGATAAATATGAAAACTTGTGTAGAAAAGCGTACTTCATTTGGCGCGCCAAGTGTTCAATCGGTATTGGCACAAATAGCTATTGTAAAGGAATTTATATCTAAGAATTATGATTAAAGTTTTTATTGATGGACAAGAGGGAACGACAGGTTTAAAGCTTGCCGAAAGATTAAAAAACAGGAAAGATGTAGTTATTAGCGTAATCCCTGAGCAATTTCGCAAGGAAAAAGAAGCAAGGCGAGAATATCTTAATTCTTGTGATGTCGCTTTCTTATGCTTACCCGATTTGGCTGCGGTAGAGGCTGTAGCTATAGTCAATACAGATACAAAAATAATAGATGCATCAACTGCGCATAGAACCAACAGTTTGTGGGCGTATGGATTTCCCGAACTTAGCGATGCTTTTCGCAACAAGATAGCATTAAGTCATCGCATAGCGGTTCCCGGATGTCATGCAAGTGGATTTTTGGCAATAGTTTTTCCGCTTATAGCAATGGGGATACTGCCCAAAGATTATCCTATAGTATGCCATTCGCTAACGGGTTATAGTGGCGGCGGCAAGAAAATGATAAGCGAATATACAGCCGATGCTAATAATGTTTTGTTACAAAGTCCTAGACAATATGCTTTGGAGCAAAACCATAAACATTTGAAGGAAATGAAAGCTATTGCTACGCTCGATAATCCACCTATATTTAATCCTATTGTAGCAAACTATGCGCAAGGTATGGAAGTAACCGTTCCACTTTACGCTAGCTTACTTAGAAATGTAAATACAAATAATGATGTATTTGACGCATTAAAAACATATTATGATGGTCAAAAAATGCTATCGGTAGAAAGAACGCAAGAAGCATTTATGCCGTCAAATCTAATGAGCGGAACAAATTTGATGAAGATATTTGTAGGTGGCAACGATGAGCGTATAAACCTTATTGCAGTTTTTGACAATCTAGGCAAAGGCGCATCAGGCGCGGCGGTGCAATGTATGAATATAGTATCGGGAATTGATGAAACGACAGGGCTAATTTAGGAGGGAAAACAAATGATAGAAATTTCGGGCGGTGTTTGTGCGCCTAAAGGGTTTAAGTGTGCAGGAATTCATTGCGGAATAAGAAAAAATAAGAAGAAAAAAGACCTTGCTTTGATAGTTTCCGACGTTGAAGCTAAAGGTTGCGCCGTATATACAACCAACTTAGTCAAGGGCGCTCCGCTTATTGTGACAAAGAAAAATTTAGCGGACGGCAAAGCGCAAGCTATGATATGCAATAGTGGCAACGCAAATACTTGCAATGCAAACGGTATAGAAATAGCTGAGGGTATGTGTGCGCTTGTTGAAAAGAACAAAGGGATAAAAAAAGAAAACGTTATCGTTGCGTCGACCGGCGTTATCGGACAACAGTTATCTTTAGAGCCAATAGCAAACGCTATGCCGGAGCTTGTAGAAAATCTTGGTAATAATTCTAATGACGCAAGTGCGGCAATAATGACAACTGATACGATTAAAAAGGAAGTAGCGGTTAGTTTTAAAATAGGAGATACCGAATGTAAAATCGGTGGAATTGCTAAAGGTTCGGGTATGATTCATCCCAACATGGC
>DATFIH010000020.1:0-2744 GCA_035270205.1 Clostridia bacterium
ATGGTAATGTGGTCAAAGTGTCCGTGTGTCAGCAAAAGCGCAACCAACTGCAAGTTGTTTGCTACTAGATATTTTTCAATTTTATCTAGTCCACCGCCTGCATCAATAAGCACTGCCGTGTTATCTAAATCACTTGTTACAAGGTAAGAGTTGGTACTCAAATACCCTGCAACAAACTTAATAATTCTAATCATTTAATTTCTCAGATATAACTTGTAAAAACTTCTCGCTGTTTACAACCTTATACTCGTTTTGACAAATAGCCGCTAAATCTTTTGTCATAGTACCTTCGGATATTGTATCTAAAGATGCTTTCTCCAATTTATCAGCAAAGCTGATTAGGTCGGGAATATTATCTAATTCTCCACGTTTTCTAAGCGCTCCCGTCCAAGCAAAAATAGTAGCCATAGGATTAGTTGACGTTTCTTCTCCTGCCAAATACTTATAATAATGGCGAGTAACTGTGCCGTGCGCTGCCTCGTATTCATATTTGCCGTCTGGCGAAACGAGTACTGACGTCATCATAGCAAGTGACCCGAAAGCAGTTGCTATCATATCGCTCATTACGTCACCGTCATAGTTTTTGCAAGCCCAAATCATACCGCCGTTGCTTCTTATTACTCTTGCTACGGCATCGTCAATTAAAGTATAAAAATAAGTTATACCCGCCTTTTCAAATTTTTCCTTATATTCATTGTCATAAACGGTTTGGAATATTTGTTTAAAACGTCCGTCATAAATCTTACTTATGGTGTCTTTTGTGCTAAACCATAAATCGGTTTTTACATCTAGTGCATAGTTCATACAACTTCTTGCAAAGCTATATATGCTCTTGTCCGTATTGTGCATAGTCTGTACAATACCTGCATCTTTAAAGTCAAAAATAGTCTTTTTCTCACCGTTAGGTAAAGCAAATTCCACCTTTCCTTCCGTTGGAACGATAGCTTCTACACCGCTATAAACATCGCCATATGCGTGACGCGCAATAGTAATTGGTGACGTCCAAGTCGGTATAAGAACTTGCAGGCCTTTAGCAATTAAGGGCGCGCGGAATACTGTACCGTCAAGCACTGAACGTATGGTCCCATTGGGCGATTTCCACATGGTAGTTAGATTGTATTCTTTCATTCTTTGTACGTTTGGTGTTATTGTGGCGCACTTTACACCTACCCCTAAGCGTTTTATAGCTATGGCGGCATCTTTTGTAACTTGATCACTGGTTTTTTCTCTGTTTTCCAGTCCTAAGTCGTAATATTCAGTTTTTAAATCAACATTAGGTAGTATCAAAATATCCTTTATCATTTTCCAAAGGATTCTTGTCATTTCATCCCCGTCCATTTCTACAATGGGGGTTTTCATAATAATTTTTTTCAACCTGTCCTCCAATTCTGTTTTTAAAAAGGTATTATTTCGCTATTTTTATAAGTTGTAAAGCGGAATAATATATTGTTTTCTTCTATATCATCTGTACTGTCAACGCATTTCCAATTGGGCAATTTATCCAAATTTTCATAAAAAACCGTAGCATCGCCATTTGCATTTACTTTAGTGACGTATACGGTATCGCAATACGGTAACATCGTTTTATAAAACATTGCTCCGCCTATTATAAAAACATCATCCGTACAATACTTTTCCAATTCTTTTCTAAGCTCGTCTAAGCTCTCAACTATTATACAATCTGACCGCTTTTCTCCGCCCGGAAACAATACTATATTGATGCGGTTTTTAAGTGGCTTGCCTCCTGGAAAACTCTTTAACGTATTACTTCCCATAACAACAACCTTGTTTAAAGTTTTCTTCCGGAAAAAATTCATATCTTGGGGCAAATCGAATAACAAATCATTATTTTTACCTATTCCCCAAACATTGTCTACAGCAACTATTGATTTCATAATTATTCTCCTAAACTGCTACCGGCAATCGACCGCTCATAACCGAAAAGTTATAATTTACTAATTCAAAATCTTCAACCTTAAAATCGTAAAAGTCCTTAACTGCGTCATTAATAACAAGTTGCGGCGCTTCAAACTGCTCATTCTCCAGCATTTTTTCCAAATATGGTATATGCCTGTCATAAACGTGCGCATCGCTTATTACGTGAACAAGTTCACCTACCTTCAAATTGGATACTTTAGCAAACATATGTAATAAAATCGCATATTGAACTACGTTCCAATTGTTCGCGACTGCCATATCGTTACTTCTTTGATTTAGAATTCCGTTAAGCGTATCGCCGGAAGTATTAAACGTCATAGAGTATGCGCAAGGGTATAAATTCATTTCGTGTAAATCTTCAAAATTATAAATATTTGTCAATATCCTTCTGCTTTGCGGATTGTTTTTTAAGTCAAACAAAACTCTGTCCACTTGGTCAAACTCTCCTTCCTTATAAATATTTTTTTGAGCTAATTGATAACCGTATGCTTTGCCAATGCTTCCATTTTCATCTGCCCAAGAATCCCAAATATGACTCTTCAAATCTCTTATATTATTGCTTTTTTTCTGCCATATCCAAAGAATCTCATCGATTGCAGCTTTAAAATTAATCTTTCTTAAGGTAAGTATAGGAAATTCTTTAGATAAATCATACCTGTTGACTATCCCAAATTTTTTTACAGTATGAGCTGGCGTTCCGTCATCCCATTTAGGTCTTACCTCACAGTCGGTATCCCAATAACCATTTTGTAAAATATCTTTAATATTCTGTATGAAAACTTTGTCAGCAACGCTCATTATATAAT
>DATFIH010000021.1:0-3311 GCA_035270205.1 Clostridia bacterium
TCCATTACCCAATAAGCCATCGGAAAAATTGCGCTTGACAAGTAGTAGATATTTGGAAATATATAAGAAATTTTTGGTGCAAGGCGGAGAAATATTTCAAAAAACAGACGATATGCATTTTTTTGAGTTTAGCATTGAACAGTTGTCAAAATGTGGTTTTATTTTGAAGAATTTGTCATTAGACTTGCATAGCAGTCAGGATAACGGTAATATCATAACCGAGCACGAAAGAAAGTTTTCGCTTATGGGTTTACCTATTTATAAGCTAGAGGCACAATTAGGAGAGAAATAATGGTAAATTTAGATAGAATAAACCAACTTAGCCGCAAAAGCAGAAAGCAACCTCTAACCGCGGAGGAAATAGCCGAACAGAAAATTTTACGACAAGCATATATCGACAGTGTAGTTGGGTCGTTGAAATGTCAACTAGACAATACCTATATTGTAGATGAAAAAGGCAATAAAACAAAGGTAGAGAAAAAAGATTGAAACAAAATCAATTTTCGTTGATATTGCTTATAAATTTTTATAATTAATATGTTTACCTATATTGTACCGACAATTATTGACAACCATTACCAATTCTATAAAACAATGTGTTTTATAAAGGAATAGCGTTTAAGAAATATGTTAAAAACTCAACACAAGGAAACAAACTTTTTTTCCAAAGTATATGAAGTAGTAAAAAAAATTCCGAAAGGAAAGGTTGCAAGCTACGGACAAATCGCTACAATTTTGGGACAACCCAAAATGGCAAGACAAGTAGGCTGGGCGCTACACGTCAATCCAACACCAGGGATTATACCTTGCCATAGAATTGTGACAAAACAAGGCAATGTTGCAAGTGGCTTCGCGTTTGGTGGCGGAAATGCACAACGAGAAATGCTAAGCGCAGAAGGTGTAAAATTCGACGAAAACAACCAAGTGCTTAAAGAATATTTTGTAGAGTGGTAGTTTATTATTTGTGAATGTATAGTCGCACGTCAAATTCTTGACCTACAATTAGACTCGGAATGAGCGAAAGTACATCTAAAGACGATTTTTTAACGTGATAAAAATAAGGTGTCATTTGCACTAAACTTACTAATTCGGCATTGTTTTTTGCGTTGAATGTGTCAACGACGGTTACAGATTTTATAAAATCAAAACCTTCTATTTCTTCAGCATCAGGTTCGTTCAAGGTGGGATTATCATATAATTTTGCTTTTAAATTGAGTAGATGTTTTGCTCCGGGAATTACTCTGACAAAAACACCGCGAGCAGTTAAAATTCTTAAAAATTCTTCACTGAAAACGGGCGCAAACGCGCAAACAATAGCATCAACAGATTCGCTTTCGATAGGAAAACTGTTGCTTGACGCTACAGCAAAGGGTATATCTTTATACTGTTTACTTGCCGAATTTATTGCGTATTTGGAGATATCAGTTCCTAAAAGTTGCGATGATGGGAATGCTTGGTGTAATCTATTGGTTAAATAACCAATTCCGCAACCTGCATCCAAAATACTTTTGGGCGCATAGACTGCAAGTAAGTCTATAATACAATCTGCCAACGATTTATAGTACCCCGAATCCATAACTGCAACTCTTGCGTTAATCATTTCTTTGTTGTCGCCCGGGTTGATCGAGTTTTTCTTGTTTACGGGAAGCAAGTTGACATAACCTGATTTGCTTACGTCAAAAAGGTGTTTATTAGGACAAACATAGCTTTTTCCATTATATGCAAGTGTTTTATTACATAAAGGACAAATATAGGGAAAAATGGGTGTACTCATAGCGTTATTATATCGCTTTGTCATAGTTTAAGCAAGCTTGGGAATGGATATTAGTAATAAAGCTTGCTTTGTGTTGAATTTGGCAAAATAAACTTTAAGAAAAAACAGGCTTGACATTTGTAGCATTTTGATACTATAATTTTAAAAAGACACCCTAACAAGGAGTAATCATGGAAGATAAAACAAAATGTCCAATAAAAAAATTCTTTTTACCAAGTATTATAGCGGCGGCGATTTTGCTGGCGTCAATAATTGCTTATCTTGCGGTTAGTTTTGCGATTAAAAATTGGAATACTTCGTGGCTTATAATAGTTGGCGGAGTGACTATAGCGGTAAGCGTATTTTGTGGATTTTTAATATCAAAATTCACCAAAGAAGACAAATATCTTATCCCAAGAATAAGCCTTGGTGTCATAATTGTGTTGGTGTTTGTTTTAATTTATCTATGTATTACTATACTTACACAAGTAAGCAAGTCATGGATAATGTTTTTAATTATGATAATTGCATTAAGCGGTACAGATACTGTCTATGCATACTGGGTCAATAGTAAAACACGTTTGTTTAATATTCTTATTTTTATTTTGGTAGTTTCCGTTTTAGAATACGTCGTATTGTCGTTAATAGAATTGATTTCTTGGCATCCCTACTGGATAATACCTGTTGCAGGAGTTTTGATAGACGGTATAATAATTGCGCTAAAGTTTAAAGAACTTTTCCCTAAAAAAAGCGACAATGAAATTACGGTTGCGCCAGCCAAAGCAGATGAAACGGATATAGAGATTGCTAGTTCAGAAATAGTTGAAGAAATAGACATCGCAAAAGAGACAGACAAAAACGAATAAACAAGGCTTGTGAATATAAGCGTTAGAATAAACTCGTATTTGAAATAGCGGGAGAAGTACCTTGCAAAGATTTTTTGGAGATTACCATACACATACTTTTTACAGCGATGCGATTAATTCGCCCAAAAGTTTGCTAGAAATGGCAAAAAATCAGGGTTATAAAGAGATTGCCATAACTGATCACGGTTGCGCCAACAAATTTAAAGCGCTTACACAAAAAAAAATAAAAAAGCTTGCCTTAGATATAGAGGAACTTAGAAGGCTTTATCCCGATATAACGATTTATCAAGGTTATGAGGGCGACCTTACAAGTTTTGACGGCACGACAGATATTAGCGACGACATAATGGCAAAGATGGACGTTATTTTACTTGGATTTCATCGATATATAACACCAAAATATTTTAAAGAAATTTTTACTTTTGTATTGAATAATGGATTTATATCAAAATTCTTCGGCTATTCGAAAAAACTTGTCGAAAAAAATACGCAAGCGCTTCTTACCGCATTGAAACAACGTAAGGTAAACATACTTGCACATATTAATCACAATATGAAAGTCGATTGTAAAAAAATAGCTTCATTTTGCGCAGAAAAAGGCATTTTTGTGGAGATTAATATCAAACACCTCAATATTATGGAAAAGGTTATTGGGGAAATATTGCCTACGGGTTGCATTTTTATCGCAAATT
>DATFIH010000022.1:0-2070 GCA_035270205.1 Clostridia bacterium
ATTATATACGTATTAGTCGGCTAAAAGTAAAATAAAAGTAAATTTTGCAAAAATCTCATTAACACCATATGTAAAATAATTACGGTATAGCCACTATTTGGGTTTGCAAAATTCCTTTCTCTTCCATAAAATCTTTGTATGTTTCTATTACTTGCGACGGAACATAATAGGTAAAATTATAGCCTAAACCGTTCATTCCAACATATTCAGGGTTTTCACTTCTTAGGTATATTTCACGTATTTTATTGCAATTGCAGAGCGCATTATCTTCAAGATTATTAACGCTAGAAAAATCTACTTTTTCCAAGAAATGGTTTTCAAAAAAAGCATAGGTAGATACCGTCAAAACTGTATCGCTAGCTACAAAACTTGTGTCATTCTTTTGATTCGGATAATGGACTAAACGCGTAAGATCCTTGCTATAAAGAACACCATCTTCATCGGAAAAGTGTTGATTTTCATCCGAAACATCAATATTTTCTACATTGCACCCAATGAAAGCCAACTTATCAATTTCTGCAACTGATTCAGGGATTATCGGAGCAACAGAATTTCCCAAATATTGTATTAATTTGCCGTTTTCTATCGCAAAACCAGACGCGTCAATACTTTCCAAACTGCATATTATTTCTGAATAATCGCTCCAAATCGCACTAGTTTTGTACTCATTAATTTGTTCAGACGGAACGTAAAGCTTTAAAGCAAACGCATTTTTCAGCAAAATCAAAGATGTCGAAAATATTTCCGGTGGCAACAATGCGCCAATTTTTATACTTAATAGCCTGTTGCATTCAATTAATGCGCTTTCGCCTATAGACACAATGCCTGCAGGTAGCGTTATTCTTGTTAGCTGTTCATGCTCAAAAAAAGCGCCTCCGCTTATAGCGGTAATCTCTACCTCCTCACCACAGTAGCTTGGTATTTCAATGTCGTTTTGGGTTCCCATATATGCTATTATGGTAGCCGTATTGCTTGATGTTTGTATATATTTAAAACCGTCTTCAGTTTCGCCATAACCTCCACAGTTCCACGAAACAACTAGCTCTTCAGAATTCCAATTGCTTGACCAAAAACCAGAGTCTGACGCGTCGCAAAATATCTTAAGTTTTGAGCATCCTTGAAAAACGTTGTTGCCTATAAACTTGACTGTTTTAGGAATATAAATAACATATAAACCATCACAGTCTTTAAACGCCCGATCTTGTATTTCGGTTATCGTTGGTGGAATAATAATCCTAATTAGGCTTCGACTGTACTCAAATACATTATTTGCAATACAAGTCACCGCATTATCCCCATTTATGCCGTTATCATAATGTGACGGTATATCAACGTTTATCTCGTTACTATAAACAAATCTTGTCAATGTGTAACTTTGCTTTTCTTCATCATAAATAAAATGCAAACCGCGCGACATATCTTCACCGTCAAAATCCACAAAAAGTGTTTCAATTTCCAAGTCTTTTGTTACGGTAATGGTATATGGGTTAACGCTTATTTCTTCATTGTCTATTCGCCAACAAACAAATTTTTTACCGATAGGAATTTTTGCAGTCAATTTAATTTGCGTATCTACATTACATTCTTTTGCAACAGTGTCTTGATTATCATCAATATAACCACCGTTAATAATCGAAACATTATAAGTTTTTATATCCTCAAAAACGGCAGTAAAATTATAATCAAAAGATGCTGTAAAGGTATAAGGATTTTCCGTATAGTGAGTTTCATCGCCATCTATTTGCCAGTAAGAAAACTTCTTTCCCAGCATAGTATTAGCAGTTATTGTAACTCTGGAACCTTTATAAAAATAGCCGAAAGAATTACCTTGCCCAAACGTTCCGCCATATACTTTTATTTCTACTTTATTTTCGACTTCAGTTATATGTTCCGAAACATACGCATATAGCGTAATATCTTTGTCTATAACAGTGTCAGGATCAAACTCTTCTTGCCAAACATTTTCGTCATAAAACCAGCCCAAAAAGTCATAATTTTCCATTTCTAACGTTGCTGGTATCGTTATTTTTTCACCTTTTTTCGCAGAAAAAGAACTATATAACGTATCTT
>DATFIH010000023.1:0-5244 GCA_035270205.1 Clostridia bacterium
ATGACTTACTCTGCTTAAAGTTGCGCTGCTGATATCTGTTTCTTCTATAATTTGGGCATAAGTTTTGCCGTCTAATATAAGCTTAGCCGCCTTTAATCTTTGCGCAAATTGTTCCAGCTCGCCTATCGTGAACAAATCTTCAAAAAAGATTTCACACTCCGGTATGCTTTCCAATTGTATAAATGCCTCATACAACTCTTTAATCATATTTTCAGTTATTTTTGTTTCCATAATCCCTCATCATTTATTCTTTTTGCAAAAAGGCACGGGTCTTTGCACTTTTTGGGTTCCCAAATACTTCATCAGGGGTGCCCATTTCTTCAATTACGCCGTCCGCCATATATATCACTTTATCTGCCACGTTTTGGGCAAATTCCATTTCGTGAGTTACTATAATCATAGTGCTATCATTGCTCTTAAGACTCTTTATAACTTTCAAAACTTCTCCCGTTAGTTCAGGGTCTAGGGCGCTTGTAGGCTCATCAAAGCAAAGAATTTTTGGATCTAAAGCAAGAGCTCTTGCTATAGCCAATCTTTGGCATTGTCCGCCCGATAATTCGCAAGGATAAGCTTTTGCCTTGTCTGTAAGTCCGACTTTTTTGAGCAACTTCATCGCGCTTGCTTCGATATCGTCACTAAGTGTCTTTTCTTGTTTATGCAAATTGTTAATTTTTTCTTTAAGCGTTGCATACGAACCTATTTTAAATAGGTCTTTTAAATATTCAAGGTAGGCTTGCTTTTTCTTTTGCTTGATTTCTCCTTTAATGGAAACAGATGGCGCAAGCATAATGTTTTGCAATACGTTATATTGCGGGAAAAGGTTAAACGATTGAAATACCAATCCAAAGTTAAGTCTTTTTGTCCGCAATTCTGCATCGCTTAGATTGACGTCTTTTTCTGCATCATACAAAAGTTTATCGTTGATATATATTTGTCCACTAGTTGGTGTTTCTAAAAAGTTAATACAACGCAAAAGAGTAGTTTTGCCACTGCCTGAAGAGCCTATTATCGCTAAGACTTCGCCTTTTTCCAGCTCAAAGTCAATGCCCTTTAGCACCTCCAGCTTGTCAAAATCTTTCCGCATATTTTTTACTTGTAATATAGCCATAAATCCTATCCTTGATAATAATTTAGTTTCTTTTCTGTGTAACTAAACAACAGTGTTAGTAGTCCGTTAAAAGCAAGGTAGAACACACCTGTAAACAGTAATGGCCACAGTATCCCGTAAATGCTTACTATCTCTTGCGCTTGTTTTATTATTTCAACTACTGTTATAACTCTTGCAAGCGATGTATCTTTTACAAGAGTTATTATCTCGTTGCTCATAGACGGAACAATGCGCTTTACTACCTGCATAACAACAACTTTAAAGAAAATCTGCGACTTTGTCATGCCCAGTACTTTTCCCGCCTCATATTGTCCTTTATTGATAGCTTCGATACCACCGCGGTATATTTCACTAAAGTAGCAAGCATAATTGATAACAAAAGCAAAAACTACGGCAAGCATTCGCGAACTAAAATTAATGCTAAATAAAATTCCCGGCACATAAAAAACTATAATTATTTGTAGCATCAAGGGAGTTCCCCTTATCACCCAAATAAACCCTTTCGTTAAATAACGAAGGGGTTTGAATTTGCTCATAGATCCGAATGATATTACTAACCCTAAAGGGATAGCAATTATAAGCGTAAGAAAGAATATCGCGCAAGTGGTGCCAAACCCTTCTAATAGCGCAATGAAAACCTTTTCAAAGCTCATTTATTAGTCCCTAGCCTTCTCGACAATACTTTGTCCTGCACTTCCACCTTCAGCAGCTATTATGGCGTCTTTCATAGTTTCAGTATTGGTATAAACGTCTTTATCTGCTTTGCGTATTACTGCAACTTGCCTGTTTGATAAATAAGGAATAGAAATATTCATAGATGCTTCACGCTCTGGGGTAATTGTCATACCATTCCAGAGAAGGTCTATATTCTTGCTGTATAATTCAAATTCTTTGGTTGTCCAGTCTATTTCCACAAACTCAACAGTTAAGCCCAGATATGCGCCTACCGTTTTTGCAAAATCAATATCAAATCCTACTAAATTGTCATTGGCATCGGGATATGCTATCGGAGCAAAAACAGTATAACCAATTACTATTTTATTTTTTCCTTTTATCGTTGCCCAATCATTATCAGTCGATTTATCTTCCCCCAAATCATAATTTTCATCGATAATCAAATATGGAGCTAAACCGTATGTTTCAGCAATTGTAGTTGCTGTTCCATCTTTTTTCATTTCGATAATAGCTTTATTAATTTGATATATTGTCGAATCCGCCTCTTTTCTTGCGGCAATACCATATTCTTCTTCCACAAAAACTAAATCTTCAATTACCATAAGTTTGCTTGCATAGTTGGTATCTTGGCTCATATAATAACCTGCCATTATACTGTCCATTATTCCTACGTCTGCTGTTCCGGCAGTTAACTCTGTCAAAATGGAAATCATATCATCTGGCTTTACCAATTTTTTTCCAAAGTTTAATTGGGGCGAACAACCTACGAATACTGTTGCTACTATTACTAACAACACCAATACAGTTACTAGTTTTTTCATTTTTAAAAACCTCCTAATTAATTTGGTTTCTTTATTACTTTAGTTTGTTAAAGTAATATCATTATACTTTAGCAAACTAAAGAAGTAAACTGTTTTTCTTAATTTTATATTTCGTTTTTCGTAATTTTTATGGATGGTCGGGCTTTCCATCTATATTGATGTATTTTCCATTTTCAAATACTATTTGATGCTTATCAATGTTATTACCGTATATTATCATACCTTTAGCTAGCGCCTCTCTATCATAAACGGTAGTTGCTTGCGCATTTGCATAGAAACATACTTCATTGACATCAGTAGGATCGGTACTTGTGGAAATGCTGTTATTTTCTATAATAACGTGCTTAAGATTTCTACAACCTTCAAATAGGCTTCTGCTCATTCTTTGCAAGTTAGGCGGCAAATATATCCACTCAAGAGTTCTACAGCCTTGGAACGCGCCGTTATGAAGAGCGTTAGCATAATCTAGTGAGTCCTTATCGCCATTTGAAGCTTGTATAGCTTTTAATTCATAATCATAAATGTACTGTTTCTTTATCTCCTTTCTTCCCATATATCCATTTGTGATTAGCGTGCTTTGGCTTAAATCCACCCAAAGCAATGAACTACACTTCCAAAAAGCGTATTGACCAACAGCTTTAAGCGATGTTCCGCCTGTAAATGAACTAACAAGCGTTCCCATAAAAGCATTCTCTCCGATATAATCTAAATTGTCTATCTTTTCAAAATTGACTTCCGTAAGACTTGTACAGTTGCTAAAAGCATCGTTTTGCAGTCTTTTAACAGATTTTGGTATGGTAACAGTTTGTACGCTTGTTGGTAGTGATCTAGACCCTATCTGAATAATTGGGCATACTGTAGGGTTACCATTAATAGTAAGAGTAAGCGACTCCGGTATAACAATATTTTTGCTCCTGTCTGACCAGAACGCCATATTGTATCCAATAATTTCATTATTACTCGCGCTATAAATTGCTTGCAACGCAATATCGGTTTTTGCGCTATTTTCATTCGTAGGATCTAAAACGTAATTTCTACTTATAAGGTTAATGTCATATAAAAATATCGAATCTCTATATGCGCCGTTACCCGTTTCTACTCCACCTGCTTTTAACTTTTTGCCGTTTTCCAAAGAAGTCTTAAACGCATTCATAACAGACCCATTACAGAATATTCTTGTTGGCACGGAATATGTTTGTATATCGATAGTTTCTTCATCTGCTGCTTGTCGCAATTTACCTGATTCAAACGTTGCATACATGAAGTCGGAGTACAAGTGCCCGACGCTTACCTCTGACTTATCTTCGCCTTCGCTAAAGCCTCTTGGCAATGCATTTTCTTCGTTAAGGTTGGGGAATTCTATACTTTTTAAGCTATCACAGTTGGAAAATGGTCCGTTGCCATATCTTTCAAATACTTTACTTACTATTTGTACACGTACAAGACTGAGGAGGTTCCCAAAGCATGCTGTTCTAAGCGTTTTAAGTTGGCTGTAAACTTCATTGATTGTGTCCTCTCTAAAGGTAACTTCATAAACGCTTGTACAGTTATAGAAGGCATATTTATCTATCTCTTCCAAGCTTGACGGTAAGGAAAGAATTTGTAATTTTTCTTGATATGTAAAAGCTCTGTTTCCTATATATTTGACACCTTCATCTATCGTCAATGCAATAAGTCCAGTCGTTGTATAATTTTCTCTATCGAATGCAAGATCAGGTATAATATTTATTGCAGGTGTATAAACTTCGTTTGCTCCAAGCAATCCTTTAATCGAAACCTCATATAGTTCAGGACAATTGCCAAAAATTCCCGCGCCTATGGCATTGGGATATTCGCCCAGTCCTGTTTCCGACATATTTCCTATGCTTTTCCATCCACCCATATCATCAATAGCTTCAGCCTCTATTGCCGTTATTTGTTTTTCAAAATAGCAACCGGGGTCAAAAACAACTTCATTAAATCGTGTGTTAAAGAAACACTCTGCGCCGATAAATTTGTATTGCGGCTTAATGTGTAATATGCTCTCATTACGTTGTTTGTCGTCTTGCCAAATATTAGTGGTGTTTTTCCAACCGCTTGAACGGAAAGCAAAGTTGCCAAGGTATTCTACGTTGTCAGGCAGCGTAAATGGTGTAGATATACCCATAAGTACAGTATCTTGAAAAGCTCTGTCGCCTATGTATTTTAAATTAGAATTTGCATCAAAGGTAACACGTTCTAGCTTGTTACAGTTTTCAAAAGCGCTAGCGCCTATTTCTTCAACGTACTTTCCAATGCTAAGCGTAGTCATTGTATTGACGTCTTCAAATGCGTTGTTGCCAATTTTTATAATGGGGTACTCTGTTGCTGTCACATTTACAAATTTTCCCGTATCTTTATTATAATTGACAACTTCATCTACAAGTGTTGTGCCAATATCTATTATGGGATGTCCTTTTTGTGTGTTTCCCGTAATTATTGCGCCTTTATAAAAAGTCTTTTCTCCGTCTTCCCCATTATATTTGTAATTGTACTTAATATCATTTACACCAAGCGCGGTTTTTAAGTCGACTATTTCATATGTAAACAATCGGGAGAAATATGCGTATAAGGTAACGTCCCCCCAAAAATAATACTTATCATTTTGTGTTACAAGAGTTC
>DATFIH010000024.1:0-2868 GCA_035270205.1 Clostridia bacterium
GTAGCAAATTTAACGCAAGTTCTTTATTTGGTTTGGTAGCGTTTTTCCGTATTTCAAGCCCTAGCATAATATTTTTTTCTATGGTGCGCCATTCAAAAAGCTGATCTCTTTGTGGCATCAATGCAACTTTATCAAGTGATAGATTTAGCGGCTCACCGTTTAACAAAATACTCCCCGATGCAGGGGAGATGATGCCGGCAAGCAGGTTAAGAATTGTTGTTTTGCCACAACCTGAAGGACCTACTAATCCTACAAAATCTCCCTCGTTCACGCAAAAACTTAGGTTGTTTAGAGCTTTTGTTTCTCCTTCCTTACTGTGATAAGAAAAGGTAAGGTTTTTTAAATCAAGTATAGGTTGCATTTTTGTTTCTCCTTATTTTATTGCAAGTATTCCTTCTACTATTGTGTTGTCGATAATATCCTCAAAAGCTACACGCTTTTCCAAACTTCCGCTTTCAATCAAGATGTCTATCATATGCTCGAAATTTGCTTTCGTCATAACAGGGCTTGTCATATAAGCGTCTATTGCCTTATAGCTTGCAACCGATTTTATCAATAACGATTTATCAGTTGATGGAAAACTAGGCACCAAAGCAGTAGCAATCTCATCATTGGTACTGTTGGCAATATACTTTATTCCTTTAATTATTGCAGCCATAAATTTGGTTACTTTATCATTATTTTTTTCGATATAGTCCTTAGTTGCCATAAAGCAAGTATAAGGAACTTCGCCGGCTTCTGCGCCAACGCTTGCAACTACATATCCTTTGCCATTTGCTTCGTATTGGCTTGCGACAGGTTCAAACATTGTGCAATATTCTCCTGTGCCGCCTTCAAATGCAGCAGTAATCAAGTCAAATGCTATATCGTATCTCAAAGTAAGGTCGGAGCCTATTGCAAGACCATTGGCTTTTAATGCGTGTTCTAAGCTCATTGCGGGCATGCCGCCTTTTCTTCCGCCAATAATCTCTTTACCTTTAAGATCTGACCATTTGAAATCAGGTTGTGGCGTTCTGCCAATTAAAAACGAACCATCTTTTTTTGTCAATTGCCCAAAAACAATAGGATAATTCTTGCTGCCTTGAGCATTTACGTAGACTGCCGCCTCGGGACCGCAAAATCCGATATCCGCTTCACCTGCAATAACAGCTGCCATAGTCTTGTCAGCTCCACCGCCGTTAGTCAACTCAATAGTGATTCCGACTTCTTCAAAGTATCCTAGGTTTATAGCGACATACATGGGCGCATAGAATACAGAATGAGTAACTTCATTCAATCTGATTATCTTATCACTTCTCTTTACGCAAGAAAATGCGCTAAAAGAGAATAGCGTGATAAGTATGATAATCAAAAGCAAAACTGCAATTTTTTTCATTATTTACCTCCTAGAAAAATAGCTTACTACATACTATGAAATCTTAAAATTTTGAGTGCAAAATACATAAATGATCTAAAGTGTTATAAATCTAAATTTAAGAAAAAATTAAAGTTTTTATTATTATATAATAATGTAACAATTATTGTTCAATGTTTGTCTAAAGCGTAAATTGTATGTTATAATTACGCTAGGATTACAATAAGTACTATATGATGTATAAACTTAAAAAAGAAAAGATATTAATTATATTACCTTTTATTGTGTTACTTGCGATAGCCAGTATGTTTTTTTGTATACCCAAAAACGCAAATATAGCGTATGCTTTAGAAAAAAATTCGGTTGTTTACAAAAAGGCTACTTGCGAAGTTTTAGACGTTGTTAGCTTAACTTACACTATTGAGGAATTCGATTTAGCGAATTCTAATGCATATAAAAGGAATGTCGTCGTTTATTTTGAAATAACCAGCGATTCTGCAATTAGTAATTACGCTTTTGGTGTTAAAGCCGAAGGCACTGAAGAGTTATTGCTTGATATGCAGGAGGTAACAGAAGGTGTGCAAGAAGTTTCTTATGCGGTAACTAATTCGGGAATTTACGATATTGTTTGTTACGTATATGACGAGAATGGAGAGAATTTAGACAGCGCAACTATTACCATAAGATGTGATATGGAAGCGCCCAACGCTTTTGCAACGGTAAACGCAATGGATTCTTTTCAAAAAGGCGATACAATTTTTAACGTTAGTTTTGATATAACCGGTTGTTCTGACGAATTGAGTGGACAAAAAGAAGTATATTATTCTTTCAATTATTTGACACCCTCAACTGAGTATATAACCTATCGTAAAGCTGAAACAAATCAAGTTACTTTTGAAATAACCGATAATGGTGTTTTAACGGTAACATACGTTGATAATTCCGGAAATTTCGCAAAGATTGACTACGTGTTTGACAAGTTCGACAAAGTGTCTCCAGAATTGCCGTTAATTTCGGCAATCAGTAGCAGTGATATTGTTAATACAAACGGCTTCACTAAAAGCTATACGATAACAATAACTTATGGCGATGATGAGCAGTCAGGGACTGCACCACAACAGTTCTATATATTAAATGGAGTAGAATTTCCTTATAGAGGTCCGTTTACGATAGATAAACTAGATGATTATATAATAAAAGCAAGCACGAGAGATAATGTAGATAATCATTCGCTTTTTGCTGAAATTAGTTTGAGCAAGACAACTTTTGATACTTTTGAGCCAATAATTAGCAATTTAAAATTAGAAGTCGATTTGACAAAAGAAAAGCCTTTATCAATAAGGTTTATTGCTAGCGATATCCATTCCCAAATAGATTATGCGTATATAGAAAACACAAACGTTTATTTTACTTTAGGTCCAAACAATTTGTATTATGCTGAATTTTCATTTAACAGTACTGCAAGTTTTGTTATACACGTTGTTGATAAGGTAAAAAACGACGCTGTAATACAC
>DATFIH010000025.1:0-3310 GCA_035270205.1 Clostridia bacterium
TAAAAGCATACGGCGAGTATATTAATACTCTTCAAGATATTGAGTTTGAGATAAATCAAGCTCAATATGATAAGTTTTATAATGCTGTTAGATTTTTGAAACAAATTGTTGCAAAAAATAACGGCAAAATGGACAAAATAATCTTAACACCGTACGAAATAAGCGGTGGAGCAACTGCTACATTTGATCTTCTATCGCTTTGGGGTGAGGATATTGTAAGCTTACAGTCTATAATCGGAGACATATCTGCATTAGACATAGATGTACAGAAAAATAAAGTTTGTGTAAGCTTTTGTGTGCCAGATGTGTTTGTAGAAAAAATAAAATAATAAACAAAAAAGAAAGGGAGAATGATGAAAAAGTTCTCCCTTAAAGTTTTTTTAAAAACAATTCCTAATAAAAAGTATTGGTTGACTATTTAGGTTAATAGTAATATAATTACTATGTAGTTATATGCAAAAATAGAGGAGAGAATTGATGCAACCACTTGACTTTAATGCGAAGGTATCAAAAAAAGCAGGATTGATTGTTATTATATCGATAATTGTTGCAGTTCTTGGCGCGATGATTGGTATAGCTTTTGGGCACAATGCTTATGAAAACAGTACCCAAACAGAAATTACCAATATGAGTGATTTTAATGAAATAGCGCCTAAAATCCTTGTTTATGGTTATAATGATGAAAATGTTGCAGTAAATATTTCCGAAATTATTAAAGTTAGCGAAAATGCAACTTTTAAAGTTTTAAACGTAAAAGAAAAACTTTCCGATACAGAGTATAACATTATTGACAAATCCGGTGCAAACTTGATAAGCGTAGCTGATAAAGTGGCAAAGTACGTTACAGTAAACGTAATTAACAAACACAAATCTACGCAGTATATGCTAGTTTTGGTAGCAAAAAGCAATCAAAACAATGCAATTATTCCCCACAATACACAAAATGGTAATTTTTTAGATATTTACAACTCAAGCGAAGATTATATTTTACCGACTCCGACTAAGACTTACAACTCAGATATAGGCGAGTATACTTATGGTTTTGAGGGTTGGTACACTAAATCTGACTATGATGAAAATTCTAAAATAGAAGTAATACCTGCAGGTTCTAGCGGTATTTATAATTTATATGCCAAGTTTAAAGCTACCGGTATGACAGAAGGCAGTGACGGTCGTTATTACTACACAATGGGGAAATACCCGCAATCAAGAATAACACAATATTCTTACTTAGGTTTATTGAGAAATACAGCAAATGCTGCATTGTCTACGCCCAATGGTATATTTACTGCCGATGCTGATAATAACGGGACTCCTGAAGAGTATTACAGATTTAAGCCGGAAAATGCGCCCAACGTTGCAAACAACGGATATTCGCCATCCTCTTACTATTTTTTTAAGATAGAGCCAATAGAGTGGGTAATACTAAATACTCCTAACAATATACCTAGTAATGGTAGCGTTGAGACTCTAATGACTAGAAAAATTTTGAATTGTAGTGTTTTTGTAGACCAAAGCGCAGCTTCTATTTTTGAAGGGTTGGGAGATACATATAAAGACCTTATAGAAGATTATGCTACGTCTTTCCCTGAGTCAATTTATGGACCAGAAAGCTTATGGTATAAATCAAAAGTTAAGGATATAACAGATCAATTTTATAAAACTACTGTTTGGTTGTCGTCAGATGAAATTGCCACGCTTACTCCTAGGTCTTATGCCGCGTGGTATACCAACGTTAATATATCTTTCACGGACTTAGAATTGAATATAATACCCCAGCGTAAAGACGTAGACGATGAAAAAGTATACTGTTTACAATATTCAGATATGACAAAACTGACTTTAGGATTTTCAAAAGATGAGGATCATTATGATCCCCTAAGACGAGCATCTGTGACCGATTTTGCAAAAGCAAACGGAGCATTTTTTGTAACTAATGCAAGATATTTTGAAGTAGGCACTTATTTTTTACGAGGTGCGGGCAGTACTTATAATTATACCGATAAGCGATTTGCTTATGTAAGGTATACAGGCGCGATACATTGTTATACTACTACTACTTGGAAGGTAAGAAGTGGTATACGTCCTGCTTGTGTAGCAACAATAGAAATTTAATTTTAGGAGATATAAATGGCAAAATTTAATGGATTTGGCGGTGGAATGGGCGGTGGCAATATGCAACAGCTAATGCGCCAAGCACAAAAGATGCAAGAAGAAATGGCAAAAGCTCAAGAAGAGCTTGCCGATACCGAAGTAGTAGCTTCCGCTGCAGGCGGAATGGTCGAAGTAGTTATGACATGTGATAGGAAACTATCTTCTATAAAAATTGCTCCAGAGGCGGTAGACCCTGATGATGTAGAAATGCTAGAAGATATGATTATTGCGGGGATGAACGAAGCGTTAAAGCTGGTTGAAGAAGAAAATGCTCGAATAATGGGCCCGCTTACAGGTGGACTCGGAGGCATGATTTAATGGAAATAGCAAGTCTATCCAGACTTATAGCACAATTTAAAAGTTTGCCGGGAGTAGGTCTTAAGACTGCTACACGTTATGCTTACCGTATAATAGAAGGAAGTAAGGAAAACGCACAAGAATTTGCAAATGCAATAATGGATGCTGTAAAGAATATTCGTTTATGCTCTGTTTGTGGCAATTTTACAGATTTAGAAGTATGTGACATTTGTCAAAACCGTGACAAAAGCATAATATGTGTTGTTGCGGAGCCTAAGGATATCAACGCTTTTGAAAAGATGGGCGAGTATAAAGGTGTTTATCACTGTCTACACGGTACAATTGATTTTCAAAAGGGCAGAGGAATTGACGACATAAGAATAAAAGAGCTTATGGCGCGTTTAACGGGCGTAAACGAAGTAATTATTGCAACCAATGCCGATATCTCAGGAGAACTTACAGCAAGCTATTTAGCCAATCAAATAAAACCTTTAGGAATAAAGGTCAGCCGTCTAGCTTATGGCATAAGCTTGGGCAGTGAAATAGAATATGCCGATGAACTAACTTTGCAACGTGCCTTGCAAGACAGAAAAACATTATAATGAAATAGTTTTTATAAAAACTAAAAGAGTATCGCATATGTACTTTTTTTATAATAATGAAGCTAAATACTAGCATTTTTAATTACAATATACCAATAGTTATATAAAATATAATAATTGACAAAATTAGGATATAATGTTAAATTTAAATTTAGGAGGGATGCTAAACATAGTTAATTAAGGTTATTTGTGTGAATTATCGTGTGCCAACTAAAAATTTACATAGCAGACCTCCTCCCTAAGATATTATATTAACA
>DATFIH010000026.1:0-3811 GCA_035270205.1 Clostridia bacterium
TCGGTCAACATGCCAATAAACGCGCCAATATGAGAAAGTGAAGCAAGATCTATAAGCTGTTTCTCCATACCTGCCTTGTTATCTAAAAACCACCAAGCTGCTCCGTACTGAATTTTGCCAACCGTTGCTGCGCTTTGAAAACACCCAATAAGGCTTGCAAATTCTGCATTCATTTTTGGGTTTAAATTAAACAGAATTATTTTAGGCAACAAGTTTTCACTGTTTAACCTATTAAATAATTTTGACAAATTGGTGGTAGAATTTTCCTCGGAAATGCTGTCATATCCTGTGTCAAGACCTAGTTTTTCAAGCATAACGGAGTTGTTGTTACGCATAGCTCCAACATGAATTTCCGTTGCAATGTCGTTTTTCGCATAGAGCTTTAAAAGATAATAGGTTAAATAACCCTTGAATTCTTCCGACTCGTTAGTGTCCGGTTTTTCTCCACTCAGCCTTTTTGCAAAAGCTTTTTCCGCACTTTTTATATCACATATTGGTAACGCTCTTTCTAACGCAACATCGGCAGCTGTACATCCTATCGCTATAAAATCCTTTAAACGCTTTTCAAGCGCGGTCTCCAGCTCGGATAAATTTGAAATTTGATTGGTGCAATTGGCAAGTTTTGATAAAAAGTTGAGATACCCTTCAGCCTCAATATTCATAATTTTATCGGCGCGGAAAGCCGGCAAAACCGTAAAGTTTGCAAATTTGTTTTTGATCGCTGTAAAGGTAGTTAAATCATCAAATACCTCATTTGTTGTAAATATAACTTTTACGTTTGATTTCTTTATAATATCTGACGGTTTTATGTGATGGTTTTTGATATACTCGTTGCAATAGTTCCAAATATATTCAGCGTTTTTCTCGTTTATCTCAACTTTGCAATCAAAGTATTCTTCCAATTCACATTGTGACCAATGGTAAAGCGGATTGCCAAAAGCAGTACCTACGGTTTTGCAGTAGGTGAAAAATTTCTCTTTATCACTTTTGTTTCCGGTGATATATTCCTCGTCAATTCCGTAGTTACGCATTAAGCGCCATTTGTAATGATCGCCTTTTAGCCACACTGCATAGATACTATCAAATTCCTTATCAGCCAACAACTCCTTTTCGGATAAGTGACAATGATAATCAAATATCGGCATATCCTTGGCATAGTTGTAATATAGCTCCATTGCGCTATTGTTTTTTAACAAAAAATTATCTTTTATATAACTCACAGTGTTACTCCTTTTTTATAAAATGCTATTTCTGCAAAGCTTTCACTTTTGCACTTATATTCACCGTTTACCGTCTGCATAACAAGTTGATATAAACTTTCTTCGTCAGGCGGGAATGCACAAAAATCTATCCAATTGTTTTTCTTTTCATTAAGTAATTGGTTAGACGCTATTTTTAAGGTAGGAACACAAGCAGATAAGGGTGTGCCACGACCTGTAGTAAACAAAATTAAGGCACAACCTGCCGCAGCCAATGCTGTTGCCGCTATCATGTCGTTTCCGGGCGCAGAGAGCACGCTTAGACCTTGCTTTAGTCTTTCTTCACCATACTCAATTACGTCGTTTACAGGGACGTTTCCGCCCTTAAGCACGCACCCTAAAGACTTTTCTTCGAGTGTGGTGATGCCGCCATCTTTATTGCCCGGACTGGGGTTTTCATAGATGGGCATATTGTTTGCTCGATAATAATCCTTATAGCTTTCTATGAGCGCAGAAAGTTTATCAAACACTTCTTTGCTTGCACATTTATTCAATATACATTGTTCCGCGCCAAACATTTCGGGTATTTCGGTTAAGATAGCATTTGCCCCTTTTTGCACCATTTTATTGCACAACTTTCCAACTAATGGATTGGCTGTTATTCCCGACAAACCATCACTACCGCCGCATTTTAAACCTATGGTCAATGCGGACAACGGAAATTCTTTTCGCGTCAGCTGTTCGGACTTCGTTAGAAACGATCGTAAAATATTCATACCATATTCTATTTCATCATCAACTTCTTGAGAGTTAAAAAAGGCAAACTGTCCTTTATCATACTTCTCTAACTCATCTTTTATTCCCTTAAGAGCATTGTTCTCACAACCAAGTCCCACAAATAATACAAAAGATGCATTTGGGTTTTTTGCAATGGAACATAATACCTTAGTTATGTTTTCAGCGTCTTTCCCAAGCTGACTGCAACCGAACTGATGAGTAAGCGCAAATATGCCGTCAGCTCTTCCTTTGTTTTCACAATTAGCTATATCAGCAAGTTGTTTACATACGCCGTTTATACAACCAACGGTAGGAATAATAAATATATTTTTTCTTATTCCTGCACCATTTGCGTTTGGATATGCAAGAAAATAACCTTCTTCTACACTCTCTTTTAACGTTTCATTTTTTTGATAAACGAACTGTCTATTCTCATTTAGACTAGTTGCCATATTATGAGAGTGTACCCATTCGCCTTCGGCTATGTCGCAAGTAGCTTTTCCGATTACTTCACCGTATTTTATTATGTATTCACCTTTTTTTATGAAAACACGGGCGATTTTATGTCCAATCGGTACACTTCCTTTTTCCAAAGCAACTTTTACGTTATCTTTTTGATTGATTACTATATCTTTCATAGTATTGTGCTGCCCCTTTGCAATAAGGCTAAATTTTCCTTTATCTTTTCGGTTAAGTCTAAAAAGCCGTTCAAATCTACGTCCCATATCTTTTCGGAAAGAAACTCTTTTAACGTGCCGCCATTTAGGAAAAAATCAAGGTAAACTTTATCGTCTTTTAACTCAAAAGCTTCCCCGTCAACGTCAAAATAGTAGGCGTTTCCTTTTTTGTAAAGAGAACGATACGTATGAATTAAATATGAGAATCCAAGTGTTAAATTGTGTGGAATCTTGTCAAATTTCTCATAGTAATCAATAAAAGAAGGCAAAACTCTTGCTTTCCATTTGGATATACTATTAAGAGAAATGGATATTAGCTGGTGATTTATATAAGGATTTTCAAATCTTTCAAGCACTTCTAAAGCATAACCTTTAGTTTTCTCTATGTCATTTGCTACAAAAGGAATTATTTCTTGGTCTAGCGTTTGCTCTACAAATGCTCGTTGCTTAATGTTGTTCATAACGTCGAAAACTGTTTTTGCGCCTGTCCATAGTGCTAGAAAAACCATATTGGTATGGCTACCGTTAAGCACTCTTACCTTGCGTTTTTTATAAAACTTGATATCATCGGCAAGTATTATCTCTGTTCCGTGCTTTCCTTCGCGCATATACTTGGCAATGTTGCCCTTGTTTTCGATTACCCACAAGCCGAAAGGCTCGCCAACGGTTAGTAATTCGTCTTTTTCATTTAACAATGTAGCAAAGCGTTCTTCCTCGTTTTTGGGATAACCTGAAACTATGCGGTCAACAAGAGTATTACAATAAAAATTCTCTTTTTCATTCCAGTCTGAAAAAGCTTTGGGCAAATTCCAAAGGCGAATATATTGGTTCACGCACTCTTGCAATCTGTCGGCATTGTTGTCGATAAGTTCAACAGGCAACATATAAACCCCACCTAATCCGCTCAAAAACCTTTTATACAAAAATACGGTAAGTTTTGCAGGATAAGAACTGTCGATTAAATTATCGATAACATCTTTATCGCTAAAATAAATTCCCGCTTCTGTTGTGTTGGAAATTACAAGTTTAAGTTCTTTTTCCGTTGCTAAACTTTCAAAAGCTTCCTTGTCAAAATACTCTAATGTTCCTTTTACTACGGATATCTTACGAATTTTTTCAATTGATTTTCCTTTTTCCATACCACGCAAAACAACGTGA
>DATFIH010000027.1:0-2491 GCA_035270205.1 Clostridia bacterium
GTTATATATGGAAAAAGAAATTATAAAAAATATTTATCTTGCCGGAGGATGTTTTTGGGGTACCGAAAAGTATCTGTCGCTTATTTCGGGAGTTGTGGCAACAGAGGTTGGTTATGCTAACGGAAAAACAAAAAATCCCAGTTATGAAGACGTATGCCGCAAAGGCACCGGACACGCAGAAACGGTCAAGGTATCTTATAGTGGCAACATTCTATTAAAAGAAATATTGGAAATTTTTTATGAAGCTATAGACCCGACTCAATTGAATCGTCAAGGCAACGATATAGGCACACAGTATCGTAGCGGAATATATTATGTAGATGAAGATGATAAAGAAATCATAGAAAACTCAATTGCAGACCTTGCCAAAAAGTATGCAGAGCCCATACAAATTGAGGTTATGCCCTTGATAAATTATTATAAGGCAGAAGAATATCACCAAAAGTATTTGGAAAAAAACCCTTATGGATATTGTCATATTGGCTCGTACGAATTTAATAAGGCAAAGACGTTTACGCCGTCAGGCAAATATTGTAAAAAATCAAAAGAAGAATTAAAAAAGATTCTTACCGATATTCAGTATAAAGTTACCCAGGAAAATGCAACGGAACCGCCATTCGAAAATGAGTATAACAATCATTTTGAAAAAGGGATATATGTTGACATAACCACAGGCGAGCCACTCTTTTCATCTGATGATAAATTCCAATCCCATTGTGGTTGGCCTAGTTTTGCTAAACCAATAACAAAAGACGTTGTTGTGGAAAATATGGATAGCAGCCATGATATGAGAAGAATCGAAGTCAGAAGTAAAAACGGCGACGCTCACTTAGGTCATGTATTTGATGACGGACCTGCCGCACTCGGCGGCTTGCGCTACTGTATAAATAGCGCAGCTATTAAATTTGTAGCGCAAAAAGATATCCAAAAGTAGATATACAGATACCCAAAGTGTTGTAAAATGTAGCGCGCTTTTTTTCGCGAGGTCTAGTTTTTACCTGTTATAAATTTACACATTGACAAAGGAGCTATTCTTGTTATAATGAATATATTGAATTCATTATAAAAGAGGTAGTATGCAAGAAAAAAGAACAAGCTCCTTTAGGTATGGTATCGGCATGTTCGGCACCTCACTTCCCATTAATATGTTTAGAAGTTTAGCTTCGGCGTTTTATGTAATAAAAATGGGACTAACATTGGATAACTTAGCGCTCATAGTATTTATCTATACTTTTATTGATGCTATTGACAATCCTTTGTACGGAATTTTATCCGACAACACTAGAACGAGATGGGGAAGAAGAAAGCCTTGGCTTGTCATTGCAACACCTTTATTTATGGTGTTTTTTATAATGTTTTTTACTCCGCCGACCCTTTCAAAGAGCGGACTTTTTTATTGGGCGATGTTTACGTATATTATAACAGGTACCTTAGACAGTTTAATTAACGCAAATTATGGCGCTCTGTTCCAAGAGCTTTTTCCAGAAGAAGACCGCAGGGCAAAAACCAATGCAATAAAACAAATATTTCAGTTGATTGCTATGGTAATAGGCATTGCGATAACGCCAATGATAGCTTCAGCAATAGGATACACGTGGACAGCGGTTATTTATGCGGTAGTTGCTTTAGCTGTAGTATTATATATGACTTTTGGCATTATAGAGCCACCAAGAAAAGAAAATGGAGAAAAAGTAAATATATTGAGCGCATTGCGTGCTATGGTAACATCAAAGAACTTTTGGATACTTGGTTTTGCAAATGCTTTTTATTCGGCGGCAATGGCGCTAGTTATGGCATCTGTGCCGTTTTTTACCAAGTACGCATTACAGATACCAGATAGTCAAAGCACATTTTTACTGGGAACAGTCATTATTGTGGCGCTAGGGGGAGTGGTGTTCTGGAGTAGCCTTGTAAAGAAATTCGGTACGGTTAAGGTATGGCGAATAGCGCTAATTACTTTAGCAGTTGCTTTTGTACCTTTTTACTTTGCCAATAACTTGGCGCTTGCCATTGTCTTTAGCATAGGAATAGGTATTGGATTCTCGGGCGTTATAAGCACCATGGATATAATGGGCGCAAAGCTAATTGATGAAGACTTCAATAAGTACGGGATAAAAAGGCAGGGCATATATTCAAGCACAATGGGCTTTATGAACAGACTGTCAGGGCTTTTTATATCCTTTAGCTATTTCCTTGCCTCCAAGTTTTATGGTTTTATAAGTGGAGACGAGCCAGGTCCAAATCCTGGGGACGCATCAAGGTTCTTGCTAATTTTATTCCCACTTACCCTTGTAGCAATTGGTGTCGCGTTCTCTTTCTTTGTAAAATTTAAAGAAATTAACAAACTTGACACAGTCGATGAAAATAATGAAAATACCGAAAATATTGTCATTGAAGATAAAGAAAACGAAAGTGGTAAAACGAAATTAGATAAGGATATTTAATTTATAGAACTAGCAAAATTCAATAAAGAATTAATACGCTTTAGACG
>DATFIH010000028.1:0-4779 GCA_035270205.1 Clostridia bacterium
TATTGCAATAAATATGGGCGACTATGTTTGAGCATTAATTATTGACACTTTATTGTTACCTATGATAAGATAAGTTAAGTATAAAATATGAGGTACAACTAATGAATAAATGGGATGAAAGGTTTATGCAAATGGCGGAAACGGTAGCTACATGGAGCTCTTGTTTTCAGTCAAACCGCCACGTTGGAGCGGTAATTGTAAAGGATAAAAGAATACTCACCACCGGTTATAACGGGGCAAGCAGTGGCATAGTTTCTTGCACAGAAAAAGGTGAGTGCCTAAGGAAAAAGCTCAACATAGAGTCGGGGACCAGACAAGAAATTTGTTATGCTGTACACGCTGAGCAGAACGCAATTATTCAAGCGGCAAAACTTGGTGTAAGCGTAGACAATGCTACAATTTACGTAACACATCAGCCTTGCGTTATTTGCGCCAAAATGATTATTAACAGTGGCATAAAAAAAGTTATTTATAAAGAAGGTTATCCCGATGAGTTTTCACTTAGGATTATGAAAGAAGCAAACGTCGAAATCGTTAGATACAGCGATTTATAAAATTAAATATATATATAAATTCCAACGCCGCACTAAAATATTTTTAGCACGGCGTTTTTTATACCTAATTTAGTTGTTAGCTAAAGAAACCCAGGCTTACCATAAGCGCATTATTTACCCTTTCCATTGCTTTATTGTCTAAAGTTCCTATTCTTTCACGTAGGCGTTGTTTGTCGAGAGTGCGTAACTGTTCGGTAAGTATTATGCTGTCTTTTGGTAAACCGCAGGTAGTATCTAATTCGATATGTGTAGGTAGCTTAGCCTTAGTCATTTGACTGGTTATAGCGGCGGCAATTATAGTGGGGGAATACTTATTGCCTACGTCGTTTTGGACAATTAGCACAGGGCGCACACCTCCCTGTTCACTTCCAACAACCGGACTTAAATCCGCATAATATAGCTCACCTCGTTTAATCATACCTTTCTCCCGTATAGTAATAGTTTTTTCCACTATATACTTATGAAAAGCGGAAAATATTTGCTATACAAATTTTTAACCAATAGCGACTGTTTTATTCTTTGATTACTAAAGCAAAGGTTGTTTTGGCATAAAAACTCGGGAAAATAGTTTACTTTTAGGTAAATGGAGTATATACTTATTAGAATAAAATTAATTTTTACGAGGCGCCAATATGAAAGAAAAGTATTATATCACCACACCTATTTATTACCCTAGCGGCAAGTGGCATCTCGGCACTTGTTATACCACCGTTGTATGCGATGCAATCGCACGTTTTAAACGTATGTGTGATATGGACGTTTTTTATCTTACTGGCACTGATGAGCACGGGCAAAAAATAGAAAAAGTGGCACAGGAAGTTGGCATAGATACTAAACTTTTTGTGGATAAACAAGTATCAACGCTAATTGACCTTTGGAAAAGACTTGATATATCTTACGACAAATTTATACGCACGACCGATTCTTATCACGAAGAAGCTGTGCAAAAGATTTTTAACAAACTTTATGAAAAAGGCGATATCTATAAGAGCGAGTATGAAGGTTGGTACTGTACACCTTGTGAAAGTTTTTGGACAAAAACCCAACTTGTAGACGGTAAATGTCCAGATTGTGGCAGAGAGGTAGAGCTTACTAAAGAATCGAGTTATTTTTTCCGTCTTAGCAAGTATCAAGACAGATTAATAGACCTTATTGAAAAAAACCCCGATTTTTTACAGCCTAAATCAAGGCAAAACGAAATGCTCAACAACTTTTTAAAACCCGGACTGCAAGATTTGGCGGTAAGTCGTACAAGTTTTAAGTGGGGAATTCCTGTTCCGTTTGATGAAGAGCACGTTATCTACGTTTGGATTGATGCGCTTACCAATTATATTACCGCATTGGGTTATATGAGCGATGATGATAGTTTGTTTCGCAAGTTTTGGCCGGCAAACCTTCATATGATGGGAAAAGAAATAGTACGTTTCCACTCGATAATTTGGCCTGCTATATTGATGGCGCTGGATATACCGTTGCCAGAAAAGGTATATGGGCATGGTTGGATGTTGCTAGGAAGCGATAAAATTAGCAAATCAAAGGGCAACATAATAGACCCCATTGTTTTATCGGACAGATATAGCGTTGATGCTGTAAGGTATTATTTGCTAAGAGAAATTCCATTTGGAAGTGACGGTATTTATACCAATCACGCTTTTTTAAGCAGGTTTAATGCCGACCTTTGCAACAGCTTAGGCAACCTGTTAAGTCGTTCTTGCGCTATGGTAAACCAATACTTTGGCGGAACGCTTGTAAAAGGTACTACCAAAACACAATTCGATGAAGATTTACTAAATTCGGTAGATTCTTTATTTGGAAAGGTAGAGAAAAATATAGACAAACTGCTCATTCCTGAAGCGTTGCAAGAAATTTTTAATGTGGTAAACAGAGCAAATAAATATATTGATGAAACAGCGCCTTGGATACTGGCAAAGGACGTAGCAAAAAAAGATGAACTTGCCAACGTTTTGTACAATCTTATTGATACGTTGCGTGTTGTTGGTATAGTGCTATTGCCATTTTTGCCACAAACAGCAAGAAAAATCCTTGCTGATATAGGTGTAAACGAACCAACTTTATTCGAAAATACAGTAGTTTCGGGAAAAAGTGTAGAAGGTACTGTTATTGTAAAGGGAAATGCTTTGTTCCCTAGAGTTAATATGGAAAAGGAGCTGGCAGCTATGGAAAAAATGGCACAAGAAACAGAACAAAAGAAAGTAGAAGAAAAGAAAGTAGAAAAAACAGAGGTCGTTACAACTGAAGTTGCCCAAACGGCAAAAAAAGAAATTAATATTGATGATTTTGATAAAATAGAATTAAAGATTGGTAAAATACTCACTGCTGAAAAAGTGGAAAAAAGCAAGAAACTATTACATTTTACCGTTGATACAGGCGACAGAGTGCGCAGTATTGTCAGCGGTGTGGCAAAATATTTTACTGTGGAAGAAATGATAGGCAAAGAGGTTATTGTTGTCACCAACCTTAAGACAGCAACCTTAGGCGGAATATTGAGTGAAGGTATGATACTTTTTGCAGATGACGGAGATAGCGTTGTAACGGTAGAACCTTCAAAAACGCTAAAAGCAGGGTCTACGGTAAGCTAATGATAGACACACACGCGCATCTTAACGACGCTAGGCTTTTTCCTGAAATAGAAAATATTGTATCCTCGATGCAAAAAGACAACCTAAGTAAAATAATTACCGTAGGATATGATTTGCAATCTAGCAAAGAAAGCTATACTTTAAGCAAAACCTACCCTGATATTTATAGTGTTGTCGGTATTCATCCACATGATGCAAAGACAGCAAAACGAGAAGATTATGAGTATTTTAGCAAGCTTTCAAATGATGAAAAAGTTGTCGCAATAGGCGAAATAGGTCTTGATTTTTACTATGATTTAAGCCCAAGAGACGTGCAAGAAAGAGTATTTTTAGAACAGCTAGAACTAGCGCATTGTTTAAAATTACCCGCAGTTATTCACTTGCGTGATGCTTATCAAGTTATGTTAAACCTACTAAAAGACAATAAAAGATTGCTAGAATATGGCGCGGTACTGCACTGTTACAGTGGTAGCAAAGAAATGCTCAAAGAATATCTAAAACTAGGCTTATATGTCTCTTTTGGCGGTAGCATTACCTTTAAAAACGCAATGGATAAGCCAAGTATAGTTGCAAGTACGCCACTTGATATGTTTATGCTGGAAACAGACTGTCCCTACCTTACGCCTGTGCCTTATCGAGGCAAGACAAATTATCCTGCATACGTCAATTTAGTTAAGGAAAAAGTGGCTGATATTTTGGCAAAAGAAAATGCGGAAATTGACCAAATAACGACAAAAAACGCACATACATTTTTTGCAAAAATTAGATAAATTTGACAAAAAATGCGTAAATAATATTACGCATTTTATCTTTTGTATATTTAAGGGATTTGTCTTTTGTATGTAAATAGTATAATACAATAATCTGTTTTTTAACGAGGTAAATTATGGAAATTAAAGATATTCTTATAGCAAATAACTTCCGTTATAATAAAACGCTCGGGCAAAATTTTATTACCGATAAGAATTTGCTTAGCGCAATAGTTGCTGACGCTAAAGTTGATACAGAAGATACAGTAGTAGAAATAGGAACGGGCGCAGGCAGTTTGACAAGAGCGCTTGCTAAGGTGTGCAAAAGGGTAATTACATTTGAGGTTGACCGCAATTTGCAACCTATTTTGGACAAAACATTGGCGGATTTAGACAATGTGGAGGTAGTATTTGCCGACATTTTGAAGCTTACGGATGAAGAAATACAGAGCATAGTAAAAGAGCCTTTTAAGGTGGTAGCAAATCTTCCGTATTATATCACAACACCGCTAATAATGCGTTTTTTTGAAAGTGCGTTATCTATAAAAAGCCTTACGCTTATGATGCAAAAAGAGGTAGCGGATAGACTTGTTGCCAAAGAAAACACATCGGCATATGGAGCTATTACCGCAGTTATTGACTTGGAAGCGGATACCATAATTACCAGAGCTATTTCAAGGAAGTTATTTTTCCCGCAGCCCAATGTAGACAGCGCGCTTATTCATATCGAAATGAAAGGCGATAAGTATAATTGTGGCGATATAAAATTTGTAAAAAAAGTTATAAAAAGCGCTTTTATGTGGCGAAGAAAAACTCTTGCAAATAACCTTGTTTCGACATTTTCCATATCAAAGCAAACAAGCGAAAATATACTAA
>DATFIH010000029.1:0-2093 GCA_035270205.1 Clostridia bacterium
GCTCATGTAACAATATCTCCTATCTGAATTTTTTCATTTTCCTAAATAAATTAATAATTCTTTTTCTTTTGGCACCCTTCCCATACATTTCATCTTCCCGTCCACCTCGAGAGCAGGCATCTGCATAATACCCTTGCCGATGATGGTTTTCAAATCGGTTTCATACACGACTTCCGCGTCGATTCCGTGTTTTTTTACCACCACCAACACGCTTTCGTGTAAGGCATGACAGCTTTTGCATCCTGTACCGTAAACTACAATTTTCATAAATATCTCTCCTTTTTATGTATTTTAGCATTTACCGCCGCAACCGCAGCTTCCGCCTAAGCAATTGCAGGCGGTTGACTCATCGTTATTTGTGTTATCACCGAAATATTCTATTGCACCCGTAGGGCAACGCTTTCCGCACCCTTTGCACCCTTGAATGCAGTTGTCAGGATTCACAACCTTCGGGGTCACTGCGGTCTTGTCGTAAACCCCGTGAGGACACTTGCGGATACATTCTCCGCATTCTATGCACTTTTCATAATTGATCATTGGATACCAAGTTTTACTCATATACTCTACTTTTTTGTTTTATTATATAAATAAGAAATTTAAGGCATTAAAAGTATAGCCGATTATAATAATCCCCACCACAACGATTGCTACGAACGCCAGCAATAATTTCGGCTTAACGGCTTTCGCCAGCATAATTATGCTAGGTAAGGACAACGCGGTGACGCTCATCATGAAGGCTAAAATAGTGCCGGTGCCTACGCCTTTTGCGAACAAAGCCTCCGCTACAGGGATAGTACCGAATATATCCGCATACATAGGTACTCCTACAAAAGTAGCTATTATGACCGAATACCATTTATCCTGTCCAAGTACGGCTTGTATCCATTTCTCGGGTATAAAATTATGAATTGCCGCACCGATACCAACCCCGACAATTATATACGGCCATACCTTTTTTAAGGTCTCTAACATACTATCTTTGGCAAAAATCGCTCTGTCTTTTTTAGTTAATTCCGCTATATCCACTTCAATATTAGCGCCTTGCATTACAAACTCTTGGACATTTTTTCCTACCCCCGTTTTTTCGATTATTGTACCACCGATAACGGCAAGCATTAAGCCTACGACAACATAAGCAATAGCGATTGGAAAGCCAAACGCGCTTACAAGAATTATCAGCGCGCCCAAATCAACTAGCGGACTGGATATTAGAAAGCTGAAAGTCACTCCGCTTGAAATTCCGGCGCTCGTAAAACCCATGAACAATGGAATTGACGAACAGCTGCAGAACGGCGTTACCGTACCTAACAGCGCACCCATTGCGTTAGCGCCTATCCCTTTATACTTCCCGAGTATCTTTTTTGTTCTCTCCGGCGGATAATAGCTTTGAATATAAGATATTACAAATATAAGCAAACACAGCAAGAATATAATCTTTATGGTATCATAAATAAAAAACTGTATGGCACTGCCCCAAACAGAAGACATAAACCTTTCGCCGAATATTCCTGTAAAAGCCAAGCCTAAAAGACTGTTTAGCCATTTCATACCCAGAACTTGATCGGAAATAAATTTAAAAACGTCTTTGACGGTGTTCCACCCGCCGACAATACCTACAATTGTAAGACCTAACGCTAATACAAAAACTATTGCGAGGAATATCCAAAGCTTTTTATGTCCTTTCTTATGCTCAACCTGTGTATTGTTTTGCTCTTTGTTTTCATTTGATTGTGTTTTTTCGTTTTCTTTCAAATTTGCCTCCATTGATAGATATATTGCAATATGTCTATATTAAAACCAAAAAATAGTATTGCGCTCCTATTCTTCGCATTTTGCACTAGTTCTATCAATCAGTATGGACGATTTTCTGTTTAAAAAAGCGGTTAACTCTTCGATAACAGACCAGTTCAAACTATAGTAATTCCATTTTCCATCTTTTTTAACCTTAATCAAATTACTATCGGAAAGCATTTTCATATGATAGCTCAAAGTAGGTTGCGTAATGCTGAAAGCGTCAAGAATCTTACAAGCACACATTTCCCCTCCCTTAAGCATATCAAATATATTCGCTCTAGTCGGATCTCCTAATGCCC
>DATFIH010000030.1:0-5979 GCA_035270205.1 Clostridia bacterium
ACATAATTGACGTTCCCGGCTTTTTTGATTTTGAAGGCGAATTTGTAAGCGCGCTTAGCGTAGCTGATGGCGCAGTAGTTGTAACACAAGCTAACGGAAACTTAAGCGTAGGCGCAGAAAAAGCAATTAGTTATTGTATAGAAAAATCTATCCCGATGATTATTTTTATCAACGGTATAAATAAAGAGAACAGCGACTTTTTCAAAACGGTCGAAGCAATTAGAGCAAAATACGGCAATAAAGTTGCCGCAATAGATTATCCGATAATAGACGGCAATCAAATGACAGGTTACGTTGACATTGTAGCTAGTAAAGCATTTGATACTGATTTTAATGAAATAGCAATACCTGCCAATTTGATCGAAGCTGTAACCAACGAGAATAACGAATTGGCAGAGCTTGCAGCAGGCGCTAATGAAGAGCTTATGGAGACGTATTTTGAAAAGGGCGAACTTAGCAGAGAAGAAAAAGTACAAGGTATTAAACAATTAGTATCGCAAGTTGAGTTTATCCCTGTAATCGCAGGCGTTGCAGTAGGCAAACCTTTCTTTGCAGATTTGCTGGAACTTATTGTGCAGTTAATGCCATATACAGGCGAATTTAAGAGTGTAAAGGCTATAAAGGCGGGTGAAGAAATAGACTTGCCTTGCGATGATACAGCACCTTTTGCTTGTCAAATATTTAAAACTATGGTTGACCCGTTTGTGGGAAAACTGTTATTCTTTAAAGCGTACTCAGGTAGTGTTAAAAGTGGTGACATCGTTTACAATATGACCAAAGACGAAACGGAAAAGATTAGTTCACTTTACATACTTAATGGCAAACAACAAATTCCTACAGATGTTATAAAAGCAGGCGACATAGGCGCTTTTGCAAAGCTTAGTTATACATTAACTAACGATACTTTATGCGATGCAAACAATAAAGTAGAGTTTAAATCGATAGATTTTCCCAAGCCCGTTTATACACTTGCGATAGCTGCCGACGAAAAAGGCGGAGCTGATAAGGTCGTTGACGGTCTAAGAAAGCTTATGGATGAAGATTGCACCTTCTTTGTTGGAAAGGACCAAGATACTGGAGAAACGGTAATCAGAGGTATGGGCGAAACTCAAATAGACGTTCTGCTTAAAAAAATTAAGAACAAATATAAAGCTGAAGCAGTCCTTGTTGAGCCAAAAGTTGCATATAGAGAAACGATAAAGAAAAAGGTAGAACAGCAAGGCAAATGTAAAAAACAAAATGGTGGTAGCGGACTATTTGGCGATGTATATATTCGTTTTGAGCCAGCACCCGAAATTGAAGATTTTGAGTTTAACGTAGAAGTTGTTGGCGGGTCTGTTCCAAAACAATACTATCCGGCTGTTGAAAAGGGAATAAGAGAAATCAAGGCTAACGGTATACTTGCAGGATATCCGCTTGTTAATTTTAGAGCAGTACTGTACGATGGAAGTTATCATCCTGTTGATAGTAAAGAAGCAGCTTTTATAGAGGCGGCAAAGATTGCGTTTAAAGACGGAATACCCAAAGCAAACCCTGTATTGCTAGAGCCAATCGTCAACGTTAAAGTAATAGTGCCTACCGAATTTATGGGAGACATTATGGGTGATATCACCAAACGACGTGGCAAGATTTTTGGTATGGAAAATGACAAGGATAAGACCATAGTAAGCGGTGAAGTGCCACAATCTGAGATGACGCGTTATGCAATAGATTTACGCAGTATGACGCAAGGCAGAGGAAAATTTTCTACAGAGTTTGCAAGGTATGATGAAGTTCCTGCGCAAAACGTGGCAAAGATTATTGAAGATTCCAAACGTTAATACAAACCTAACTTATAAAGTTATTAAACGGGGCGCTAGTTTTAGCGTCCCGTTTCTTTTATAATTGCATTCTTTTTTTCACGATGATATAATTACTTTTATGAAATGTAACCTTTGCCCTAATTTATGCAACGTTGATAGAGATATAAAAAGTGGTTTATGCCACGCTGATAACGATATGAGAATATCCCGTATTGGCAAGCATTTTTATGAAGAACCACCAATTAGCGGTAATAAAGGTAGCGGAACAATCTTTTTTTCCGGTTGCACGTTGGATTGTGAATTTTGTCAAAATTATGAAATAAGTAAAAGTAAAGTGGGCAAGGTATATACGCCTTACGAATTAGCTAAAGCAATTAAAGAATTGGAAAATGAGGGTGTACATAATATAAATTTTGTAACGCCCACGCATTTTTCTCATAAAATTAGAGAAACCTTAGATATTTATCCTCCCAATATTCCCATAGTCTATAATACGTCGGGATATGAAAACGTGCAAATAATAAAAGAAATGAACGCATACGTTGATATTTATTTACCTGATTTTAAGTATGCGGATAATTCACTTGCTTTAAAGTATTCTAAAAGAAAAGATTATCTAAAATACTGTATGGAAGCAATTTCAGAAATGGTAAAAGCTAAACCGATTATTATGGAAAACGGAATAATGCGTCAGGGCGTTATTGTAAGACACCTTGTATTGCCTAATAATCTTGAAAACAGTAAAGAGGTAATACGCTTATTTGCCGAAAATTTTAATGGTTATGCAATCCTTAGCATCATGAGTCAATTTACTCCCTGTTACAAAAGTACTATTTTACGCACGTTAAAGCCAATAGAGTATAAAATTATACTCTCACATTTAGAAAAACATCAAATATCTGATGGTTATATACAAGACTTATCTTCGGCAAATACTAAGTTTATACCTGATTTTGAGATTTAGACATCATTGTTTTTAAAATTTCTACTACGTTATCTCCGCTAAATGAAATATCTCCTAAGCTACCGTTTGTATTGCCTGTATTAGTATTATTGTTGTTGTAATTGGCGTTATTATTGTTAAAACTATTATTGCCGGCATTGTTGTTATAGTTTGCGCTCGTATTGTTGCTTGGATTGGCGTATGTATTGTTATTATTGTTACTATTATTACTATTGCTTGTATTGTTGTTCATCATTTTCATAATATTCATCATTGGATTACTATTATTGCCGCCACCCATCATGCCCATAAGCATATCTGTCATTGCATTGTTGTTATTGTTATTATTGTTACCACTACCATTATTTTTGTTCATCATCATTATAAAGGGTAGTAAAGACATCATATCCATAATTTAGCTCCTTTTTAACTGTTCTATCAACATTCTCATTTTATCCAATTGGTCTTGCCCTAAAAATCCGCTTGCAGTATTGTAAAAATTATCGAGTTCGCTCGCGCTTATTTTGCCGCTTGATACGCTTCCTTCACGAAATAATTCTTGCATAAGGTCGTTTTCTGACATATTTGAATACTTGTTAAGCGCATCTTGTGGTGATACGTTTGGATTGTTATTATCGTTATTGGGATTTTGCTGTTGTTGTTTTCTTCTTATATAATCAGCTACATTCATATGCTTTCTCCATTTATATACATAATATGTAGGTTTATTTATTTTGGACACATATATTGTCAGCTATTTCTTTAACAGCGTCTAAAAGCTTCTCAATATCACGGTTTGAATTATTTGCGCCTATGCTTACTCTTATAGCGCCCGTGTTTTTAGTACCAAGGTGCATATGCATCAAGGGAGCGCAGTGCAGACCGCTCCTGACGCAAATTCCATAATCTTGAGATAGTATATCGCCTATATCAGAAGAAGGTTGATTTTCAATATTAAATAAAGCAATACCATTGCCATACCCATAAATTTTTACTTTAGGAATTTCTCGTAGCCCGTCTATAAGGAAACTTTCCAGCTTTAAGCACTTTGAATGTAGCTTGTTATAATGTTTCATTGTCCACGTAATTCCTTTCTGCAAACAAGAAATGCCGATTGTGTTTGCTGTTCCCGCCTCCAAACTATCTGGGATAATTACAGGTGGATCCAAGCTAAGCCCGGAGATACCCGTTCCGCCTAAAATAAGGGGGGTTAGCGGTATAAAATTTTTGGCAAGTAAAAAACCGCTCCCTTGTATACCGTGTAAAGATTTATGAGCGGAAGTTGCAATAATGTCAATATTGGAATAATCAAGCTTTATATGTCCTGCGGCTTGCGCCATATCAACTAAAATTATGGCTTTTGATTTTTCTTTTATTAGTTTTGCCATTTTTTCAACAGGTAATGCATAGCCATTTACGTTACTCATAGCACTGATTGCAACCATTGAAGTAGGCGTATTCAAAGCGTTATTTAGAGAATTCATAAGATCATTTTTATCGAGAGTGATTATCTTAAGTGTTATTTTACCTGTTTTTTCTAAATATTTCAAAGGACGCAGTACTGAATTGTGTTCATAAATGGTGGTAATAACTTGTCCGCTTAGATTACTGCCAAAGATAGCTAAATTAAGCGCTTCTGTACAATTTTTTGTAAAAACAACATTGCCGTCAAAAAAATATTTGCATATGGTACTTCTTGTATCTTCTATCTTCAATGCCGCGCGCATACTCGCTTTATGCGAAGAACGACCGGCGTTTGCGCTATGGTAAAGCTCATTTATACAAGCAAGTTTTACACACAAAGGCTTGTACCTTGAAGTAGCAGAATTATCTAAATATATCATTTTCCCTCCTAAAGTCACACTGTTGCTGTTGGCATTAATATAAATATATTAAAGAATTGTTATATTATTCAAAGGAGAATTCATGGATACACTTGCATCATTTCGTTCAAGAAGCGAAGCTATAAAATTATATAATGCGTTGAGATTACAAAGAATTGCGGCAATCACCATAAATATGCCCTCAAAGTTTAGAGTAGGGTGTGGATTAAGCGTACTTTTCCCCGCCAATTACAGAACCAACGTTAGCATATTGATAAGACAACTTAACCTAACTACGTTTATTGGATTTTTTGTAAAATGAACAAAAAATTGAGACACAATTAGTCAAAAGTGGACATTATTTGTAAACATTTAAGGCTTATCCTATGTTTATGAGTAAAAGCATAGTAGTAACTTCAGGAAAAGGTGGCGTAGGTAAAACTACTGTCACTGCCAATCTGGGGATAGCTTTAGCATCCCGCGGGCAAAAAGTCGTACTAGTTGAGGGCGATATAGGTCTTAACAACCTTGACGTTTGTATGCATATTGAAGACAAGGTTATTTATGATATTGGCGACGTTGCAAACAACAAATGCACCATTAATCAAAGCCTTGTCCCATATTGCGACAATCTTTTTATATTGCCCGCAACCTCTATGACTTCAACACTATTGACAACGTTGCAGTTTTTGGAAATTGTAGATAAGCTAAAAGAAATTTTTGATTATGTTCTTATTGACTGTCCGGCAGGTTTGGAGGACAGTTTTCACCGAGCTATAAAAGGGGCTGACGAAGCTATAATAGTCACCACTCCGCATATAGCAAGTATTCGCGATGCGTACAAGGTAAGCAGAGTTCTGACAAGCTATCGATTGGCAAAACAAGGACTTATTATAAACCGAATTCAAGGTGGTAATGTTTTGGATAAAACAATGCTTTCCGCAAAAGAAATAACAAACGCTTTGCAATTAGAACTGTATGGCGTAATCCCTGAGAGCAACGATATAAATTTATATTCTGTTATAAGCGAATTAAAGCCAAACTCTCCGCCATTTTTTAGTTATGGTCTTATCGCCGAATATATAGACGGAGGTAACAAAAAAATTTATGATTATACTGCAGAATTTAAAGGTGTTTTTAGTAAATTATTAAGGAAGATAAAACAATGAAAAAACAAAATATTAATGATATTCAAAGATTGCGTCAAATAATTCTAACTGACGATAGCAATATCCCAAACAGCACAGTTGAGATACTCAAAGCGGACTCTAAGTCATTTTTCAACAATCATTTTAAATTAGACGAAAAATCATTTTCTATGGAAATTTCTCTATGTGAAAACGGAAGCTATAAAGTGGATATTTCCTTTAAGGCAAACGACATTTACGATATAAAAGTAATCAGATAAATT
>DATFIH010000031.1:0-2905 GCA_035270205.1 Clostridia bacterium
CTATAACATATTTATATGAATAACGCAATATCTTTCTTTGTATTTTTCTTTATGTTATATTATGCGAAGTATAACGTAACGAAAAATTAGCAGATAAAATACATTATAAGTATAGTACCAATAAATTTACTGATAAATATTTATTATTGTCACGATATTTGTCAAAAAAACGCTAAGTATGTATTGACTAAGCACCCAATATTTAGTATAATTATTTGTATATTTATAAATAAATTTTGTAATTCTAATAATTTTTATAAAGAGGGCTAAGTATGACAAAAAAACGGAAAAGAAAAGGTTTAAAAGTATTATTAAAAGTATTTGTTATAATTGTTGGTTTTATCGTGCTAACGACAGGAAGCATCGCTATTTCTAACGTTGTTTTAGTTAAATCAAATACTAAAATAGCTCAAGGATTTACGTCCTTAGTAAAAGAAGACCCACTCACCCCCACCCTCGACGAAAATGGATATTGGACATTTACTACTGACAGAGATTTTGTTATATTACAACTTACCGATGTACATATAGGCGGCGGATCGTTCTCATCTAACAAAGATAAGCTCGCTTTGAACGCTATATCCGAATTAGTCAATACCGCAAAACCCGATCTTATAATAGTAACAGGTGATATTGCTTATCCTGTTCCTTTTGCAAGCGGAAGTTTTAACAATCTTAATCCTACCAAAGTTTTTGCAAACCTTATGGAAAGTTTAGGCGTGTACTGGGCGGTTGCGTTTGGCAACCACGATACCGAAGTTTATAGTTATTATAACCGTGAGGAATTATCAAAGTATTATCTAAGTGAAGAGATAAATTACGCACAAAACAAAAATGCGCATTGCCTATTCCAAACAGGACCAACAGACAAAATAGACGGTTATGGCAATTATTTTATCAACGTCAAAAATTCGCAAGGTCTTATAACACAATCATTAGTAATGATTGATTCCCACTCATACATTGAAGGCGATTATTTGGGAATCAAATGGAGATATGACAACATTCATCAAAACCAAATTGATTGGTACTCAGCGGAAATTACTAAACTTGATCAGCAAAATAAAGCTATTGATGCAAACTATCCTATGATAAAAAGCTTAGCGTTTTTCCATATACCGCTGGAAGAATATCTTACCGCGTGGAGAGAATATACACAAAATGACAACCAAGATACCGAAAATGTAAAGTACAAATACGGTGTTGCCGGCGAATCAGGTAAAATAGTATATTGTGGCACTTATGAAGATGAGATGTTTGAAACAATGAAAGAGCTGGGTAGCACTCAAGGTATGTTTGTCGGACACGACCACCTTAACAACTTTTCTATAGAATATAAAGGCATCCGCCTCACCTACGGTATGAGTATAGATTACTTAGCATATTCGGGGATTTCTGAACAAACAGAACAAAGAGGTGGATTAGTTATTACAACATCTAACGATAGCACTTTTGACTGCTATGGTCTACGCCTACACGATAAAGCAATAATTAATTAATAATTATTTTACAAAAATATTTAAAGGCATAACACAAACTATGTGTTATGCCTTATTATTTAAATATAAAATACAATTTGATATTATGAATTATAGGACATAGTACCCTAAAGGTTACGCAAGACATTTATACGAAAAGGCGTAGGAAGTCAACAGACAAAGGTATTAGTGAACTAATGCAAAAAATTTTTACGGCAAATTTGTACCCATTTTTAGTACCCATTTTTCAGTCAAAAAGCTACAATAGAATTACTAAACAAAAAATTCGCTATTAAGAAAAAGGTATAAAAAAAACTAAATTCCTAAGAAAATAGCATTATTTATACCTTTGGCGGAGAGAGTGGGATTTGAACCCACGGTGCGCTTTTGACGCACACACGATTTCCAATCGTGCTCCTTCGGCCCCTCGGACATCTCTCCATAATTTTAACGCCTATTTATTATACATTAAGATAATGCTTTTTGCAATAATTTTAAAGCCTATTTTCGCAAACATATCATTGATTTGTTTATTATGCTATTGTTGGTGTATTATTATAAAAATTGCCTGACTGATTAATACAATTTAACAATATAAACCATATATTATTTTAGAACATTAATCATTAATTCTAGTTTTTTCTTCCGATAAAAATGTTGAAACGCTTTTTGCAAGTCTTTGTTTGGCAGTTTTTATATTTTCTACAAGGCATAAATTATCGTCTGATATTTGAATTACTTTATAGATTGGCGATGGCACATAGTCTAATGTATTTTTTCCACAAAACACAACAAGTTTTGCATTTAGGTCTTTGCTACGGCGCATGATACCGGCAATGACTTTGCCCATAATTGAAGTATGGTCAAATTTACCCTCGCCTGTAAAAATATAATCACAATCTCTTGCTACATTTGTATAATCAATACTGTCTAAGAAAAAATCTATACCGCTTTGTATGTCGCCACAGAGGAAAGCTTTTACTGCATAACCCATACCGCCTGCACTACCGCTACCTGAAAAATTACTATCTACGCCTAGGCAAGATGTAATTTCGGCATATTTTTTCATATTTTCTTCTAAAGTTTCGATATCTTTATCAGTTGCTCCTTTTTGTTTTGCAAAAACACGACTGCAACCGTTTTCGCCTAACAATGGATTGGTAACGTCGCAAAGAGCGGTAAATTGCATACCACTAATATTATTCTGGAGTTCAGTTATATCCATCGTCTTTATTTTACCTAAAGTTGCTCCTGTTGGCGTAAAACTAGCGCCGCTTTCATCATAAAACTTCGCGCCAAGCGCAACTAGCATTCCTGCTCCGCCATCGTTTGTTGAACTTCCTCCAAGCCCCAAATAGATATGCTTTTTACCCAATGTTTTTGCCATCTTTATCTGCTCGCCAATGCCATAAGTAGTGGTGTAAAGC
>DATFIH010000032.1:0-9722 GCA_035270205.1 Clostridia bacterium
GAATAACCCAGGTGAAGAAAACATTGTAAAAATCAATGAATAGAGCAATGGGGCGGGGAAGATAGTTGCTTAGTTTTTGCACATACTATTTATAAAAGAGAAAGCATAATTAACAAGGAAAGACGGTTTGGGTACGAGAAAAATAATAATAGAAAAAAGAAAAGAGAAGAAAAAAAGTATGGTACAAACGTTTGTTTCATGTTACAAATCGGTTTGTAACATATAATATAGGGAGAGATTTTCTGTAACAAGGCAACAAAAAACAAAAACTCGGCTACAAAACGTTGAAATAAATGAAGAAAAAAGCAAGGAAAGGGAGCTCCTCGTGCAATTTGGGCGAAAATATTTGTTTCACGTGAAAAACAATAATCGCTTGCTTGTAATACCTTAAATTTGATAGAATAGGCGTATGAAATATTTGGCAGCCGGAGATATACACGGAAGCGTGTATTATACCAATTTCCTTGCAGAAAGGATAAAAGAAATTCGCCCCGAAAAGGTTATTCTTTTGGGGGATATTTATGACGTTAGGGTAAATCGGCAGATAGACGAAATTTTGCTAGAAACACAAGTAGATATAGAAAGTGTAGAAGGTAATTGCGATACGAGCTCAGCTCTTTTGGGAAAGTTAAATTTTGGCGGCGGCTGTATTGTGAAATATTTTATAGGAAGGCGTTTTTTGTTTACCCATGGGCACATATACAATCGCTATAATCTACCTTCTTATTTGGGGAAAGGTGACGTGATTGTTTACGGCCATACGCACAGTCATAAGATAGCAGAAGAAAAAGGCATCCACATAATAAATGCCGGCAGCGTGTCTAGTCCCAGAGGTGGGGCGAAAAACAGTTTTGTTTTTATAGACGGCAGCACAATAGAAATTAGAGATGTGGAGAGTGGAATAATAATTGAGAGTATAAATTTAGATATATGCAAATAAACAAAAAACAAAAATTGGGTGCAAATATAATGCTTTTAGGTGCCACGATTATCTGGGGAAGTTCTTTCTTTATTTTTAAGAACACGGTAGACAAGTTTCCCACCTTCTACGCACTTGCAATAAGGTTTGCTATGGCTGTTGCTTTTCTGGGCGTTGTGTTTTTTAAAAGAGTAATAACACTAAACAGAACAACTATAAAAAGGGGTGTCGTATTGGGCATTTTTCTTTCAACAGCCTACAGTTTGCAAACTATAGGGCTGAAATACTCAACTCCTGCAAAGAACGCCTTTTTGACGGCAACCTATTGTATTATTGTCCCTTTTTTAAGTTGGATTTTATTCCGCAAAAAGGCAAATTTATATAATATTATGGCTGCCATTATGTGTATTGTAGGAATCGGATTCGTTTCTCTTGATGCCGATTTTAAAGTAGGAATAGGAGAAATTTTTACGCTTTTTAGTGGATTGTTTTTTGCTTTTCAACTTATTAGTATTACTAGATTTGGACAAAACGAGGATATGTTGCAATTGCTTATTGTGGAATTGTTGTTCTCGATGTTGGTTTTCTTTGCTATATCCCTTATAACCGAAGCAAAATATTATCCAATAAAGCTTACCTCTGTTGATTTTTGGCCTGTTTTATATCTTGCTGTGTTTTCAACGGTTATTGCCCAAACGTTGCAAATGTATGGGCAAAAACATACCACAGCTAATCAGGCAAGTATGATACTTTGCTTAGAGGCCGTTTTCGGTACTTTATTTAGCGTAATTTTCTATAAAGAACAAATGACCGCTAAGCTATATATCGGGTTCGCCATAATATTTGTAGCTTTAGTTATAAGCGAAACAAGATTAGAATTTATATCTAAAGGTATAGACAAATTAAAAATTATGGGACATAATAAGAAAAACAAATAAATTTATATAGGAGAAAAAATGGTAAAACATATTATTGTTTTTAAGTTGAAAGATAATTCGGCAGAAGGTCGCCAAAAGCTGAAAGAAGTGCTTTCCAGCATGACTGGAAATGTTCCATCCGCAAGGAAAATAGAAGTTAGAATTGATCAGTTGAGATCAGCGAGAAGCTATGATGTATATTTATCCGTAGACGTTGACAGCTGGGATCAACTTGAAGAATATCAAAAAGATGCATACCATGTAGGCGTGGTAAAAAAATACGTTCATGGCGTTGTAGAAAATAGCGTTGCGATAGACTACGAAATTTAATGAAAAAATTTGTTGCTATTATTTTAGTTGTTCTAAGTGTATGGACTTTTGTTGCGTGCGTCGCCAAAACTCCGTCAACCAGTCAAGAAAATATTGAAGAAGATATAAAAATAGATGATAATAGTATGGATCTTTCTCATCTTATGCCTGTTGCTGTATTCGAAATGTCGGACGGAGCAACGTTTGAGGTGGAGTTATACAAAGATATAGCGCCAATTACCGTCAAAAATTTTATTAAACTTGCCCAAAACGGTTTTTATAACGGCACGTTGATACATCGTATCGTCGATAGTGGTATAAGTATAATACAGGGTGGAGGATATTTCTTAGATCAAGACAATTCTAGATATACAAAACCTGCCGAAAACATATATGGAGAATTTACCGAAAATGGGTTTGTAAATGAATTTAGCCATCAAGAAGGTGTTATAAGCATGGCGAGGACACCAGAAGAATATAATTCTGCATCAAGTCAGTTTTTTATATGCTATGCGGATTGTTCGGGACTCGATGGCAGCTATGCAACGTTTGGAAAAGTAAGAAGCGGGATGGATGTAGTTAAGTCTATTGCGAAAATAGCGAAAGGCGATATGATAAAAGATGATATTATTATTAAAACGGTGACAATAAAATATGTGCAGAAATAAAAAATAAAACTTTGCCGTTATAATTCTTCCCGATGTCGATATTCAAGTGGCGTGCTACCGATATGTTTTTTGAAAAGTTTGTTAAAATATCCACAATCAACATATCCCGAATCATAAGCAATGCTAACAACAGAACGGTTGGTATTTCTTAATAAAAATTTGGCATTGTCTAGGCGCAACGAAATTACGTAAGCGTTAAAACCAACGTTAAAAGTTTTTGAGAAAAGACGGGAAAAGTAACTCGGACTAATGTCGCAGAGTGAGCTTGCGTCTTCTAATTTTATATCCTTATTATAATGCGTACGCGCGTAACTTAAAGCGGGCTCTAATATGCCAACGGGAGAATGAAACATTGAAGATGATTGCAATTTCATATCGCTTACCCTTAAAATTGGTTCACCGCGCTCATTTATAGCAAAAACCGCCAGTTTTACATTATTTTTTAAGGAATCTATGACTTTTTGTGGGCTACTAAAGGTAATTTTTTGCATTTTCCCCTCTTTAATAATTTCTTTATGACAAAATATTACCATTTTTAAACATAAATGTCCAATGTTTTATGCTAATAGATATTATATAATTGTGTTATTGATAAAAATTTTATTAAAAAAGGAGATTTTTTATATGAGAAAAGCTTTTATTTGTCCGTCGAAATATGTTCAAGGCGAGAACGAATTATATAACTTAGGTTATTTTGTTAGATTATATGGCAAGAGCGCCCTTTTGATTGCTCACCCGGATGATGTTGGTCGTGTTCAAAAACAATTGGATGCAACGGCTGCAAAATATGGTGTAAATTTTGTAAGATGTAATTTTAAAGGTGAATGTTCCAGAGAAGAAGTTGCAAGCTTACAGGCAATAGCAAAAGAAAACAAATGCTCATGCATTATAGGTCTTGGCGGAGGAAAAGCCATTGATACTGCAAAATGCGTTAATGCTGCAAAATCAAGATTAATAATAGTTCCCACAATTGCTGCTACTGACGCTCCAACTAGCCATAGCGCAGTATTGTACACACCAGAAGGCGCGTTTGATGATTATGCATATTTCACCAGCCCTGACGTTGTTCTAATTGATACAGCAATTATAGCTAAAGCTCCAACCAGATTCTTGGTGAGCGGAATGGGCGATGCGCTTAGCACATATTTTGAAGCTCGCGCCAATGCTTTTAGCTACAGAGCTGTAAATGCAGGTCTTCCTTGCGGAGCTCGCGAAAAGAAATGCGCACCAGCAGCCGGAACAAAAGCGGCTTTTTCACTAGCAACTCTTTGCTATGAAACATTGCTTGCTGATGGTTATAAGGCAAAACTTGCTTGCGATAGCAATAGAGTTACCGAAGCTGTAGAAAACATTATTGAAGCAAACATCCTACTTTCAGGTTTAGGCTTTGAGAGCGCTGGTTTGGCTGCAGCTCACGCTATTCATGACGGTCTAACCGTACTTGAAGAAACTCACAAATACTTCCATGGAGAGAAAGTTGCTTTTGGTACTCTTTGCCAATTAATATTAGAGAACGCTCCACAAGAAGAAATTGATGAAGTGCTTGATTTCTGCTGTACAGTCGGATTGCCTATATGCCTTGCTGATCTTGGCGTAAAGGATATCGGAGACAGACTAATGGAAGTTGCTGAAAAAGCTTGTATTCCAGAAGAAAGTATTCACAACATGCCTTTCCCAGTAAATGCAGATATGGTGGCAGCGGCTATTATCACAGCTGATAAGATTGGATCAGATTTTAGATCATGCGACTGTGGATGCTAATTTTACCGAAAATCAATCAAAAATTTAATTAAACTAACAATATTTAGCTAGGGAAGTTCCTTGGCTAAATATTGTAATTTATAAGGAGTAATAAATGAAAAAAATTATTAACACACCAGAAAGTTTTGTATATGATATGTGTCATGGCATAGCAAAAGCGCACCCTGAACTTGAATTCGTAGAAAAGTACAAGGTTGTTAAGAAAGTTGCTATAAATAAGAATAAGGTTACTCTTATTTCGGGCGGTGGTTCAGGCCACGAACCGGCGCATGCTGGTTTTGTAGGAAAAGGTATGTTGGACGCGGCAGTCTGTGGAGACGTTTTTGCTTCACCTAGCCAAATTCAAGTTTACAACGCTTTAAAACTTACCAAGAGCAACAAAGGCACCTTGATGATTATAAAAAATTATTCGGGCGACGTAATGAACTTTAACAGCGCGGGAGCGTTGGCTGCTGAAGATGGAATAAAAGTAGATGCTGTTTACGTAAACGATGATATTGCAGTAAAAGACAGTTTATATACCGTTGGACGCCGTGGCGTTGCCGGAACTATGTTGGTACATAAGTGCGCTGGCGCAGCTGCGGAAATGGGAAAAGAACTAGCTGAAGTAAAAGCGGCTGCTCAAAAAGCTATTGATAACGTCAGAAGTTTTGGATTTGCGTTTACATCGTGCACACCTCCAGCAAAAGGAACTCCAATATTTGATATTAAAGACGATGAAATGGAATTTGGTGTAGGTATTCACGGCGAGCCGGGAAGAAAGACAGAAACGATTGATTACTCTGCCGGCAACTTTGCAGATACCCTAGCTACAAGAATAGTAAAAGATTTGCAAGAAGATCTTAATCTTGTAAAAGGTGAAGAGGTTGTTTTATTAATAAACGGCTTTGGCGGATCTCCATTGCAAGAACTATATTTGCTTAACAACTCAGTAAGCAACGTGCTGGAGGCTGAAGGTATCGCTATTCATAAAACAATTGTTGGCAACTTTATGACGTCAATTGATATGGCTGGCGCATCAATTACCATAATGAGACTTGATGCCGAACTAAAAGATCTTGTAGATTATACTGTTCAAACTCCTGCTCTTACATGGGGCGGAGCTATGGATGCAACAGCAAGCGCAGCGGTTGACGCAATAAACGCTATTGCTAAAGCATTGAATATAGCACCTGGCGCATTTACAAAGAAAGCAGAAAATTGCGAAACAGCAGAAGCGGATGACGTAGTTGAAAAAGAGGCTTTTTACGAAGTAAAGGGTAAGCCTGTTGTAGGCGAAACTATTAATACAGCGGCGTTTGTTAAGATTATTGATAAAATGGCAGATGTCATTGTTGAAAACGAAGTACCTTTCTGTGATGCAGATAAAATGGGCGACGGCGACTTTGGTATGAGCATAGCAAAAGGCTTCCGTCAATTAAAGAAAGATTGGGCAACACGCAAGAAAGGCAACATTGGCGAATTTTTGAAAAGCTGTTCAGAAATAATTATGGAATACTGCGGTGGCGCATCTGGACCTATCTGGGGTAGCGCATTCCGTTATGCAGGAAAAGCTATGGAAGGCAAACAAGAGATTAGCCTTAAAGACCTTGGAGAGTTGTTGCAAGCGGCAAATACGGGAGTATTTGAAACCGGCAAAAAGAGCTTTGGCAAAGGCGCAGTTGTTGGAGACAAGACACTTGTTGACGCATTAAAACCTTGTGCAGACGCAGTTGCGGCAGCGGCAAACGCTGGCGATAAATTGCTAGTAGGTATAGAAAAGGGCGCAAAGGCAGCAGTTGCGGGAGCAGAAGCGACCAAAACAGTAGTTGCCAAGCTAGGTAGAGCTGGAACTGTTGGGGAAAAGTCAATTGGCTATCCCGATGCTGGAGCTTACGGCGTGGGAGTTATCTTTACAGAACTTGCAAGCTTTATAGCAACGCTTTAATTTAAAATTAGCAAGAAAGGGGAATGCAAAGTTGTGCATTCCCCTTTTTTGTTGAATACACCAAATTATTGTGCTACAATAATTATATATTAAATTATATATGGAGGAAATATGAATTGTTTATTTAAATTTTATTGCAGAATATATCAAAACATTTTTAAAATAGCTACCAACTTTTTAAATTTTAGAGAACCTGAACTGTTGGAAGGTCTTGGTGTATTGCCAGATTTTTTGAAGAGCAAAAAAATAGCAAGTGTGCTGATTGTAACAGACGATTTTCTACACAACAAAGCAAAGCTTGTCGATCCGCTTAAGCAAGGCTTGTCCGATGCTAAAATTAGCGTAGCGGTTTATGATAAGGTTATACCAAACCCAACTATAGACAATATAGAAGAAGGTTATGCTCTATATAAAGAAAACAATTGCGAGGCAATCATTGCTATAGGCGGTGGTTCGCCAATGGATTGCGCAAAAGGAATAGGTTGTAAAGTTGCTAGACCAAACAAACCAATTCCTAAAATGAAAGGAGTGCTAAAGGTGTTGAAAAAGCTACCGCCTCTTTTTGCGGTGCCAACAACAGCTGGAACGGGTAGTGAAGCAACGTTAGCAGCAGTAATCAGCAACCCTGTAACACACGAAAAATACCCAATAAACGACCCTGTGCTCATACCAAAGTATGCAGTACTTGATCCACAGTTAACAGTGGGATTGCCTACGTTTATAACGTCAACAACGGGCATGGACGCATTGACTCATGCGGTAGAAGCTTATATTGGATACAGTAATACCAAGAAAACTGCCGACATGGCAAGAAAAGCGACAGTTTTAATATTTGATAACATCAAAAAAGCATACGATGACGGTACAAACATAGAGGCTAGAAAAAATATGCAACTTGCAGCTTTTTATGCAGGAATAGCGTTCACAAGAGCATACGTTGGCAATGTGCACGCGATGGCACATACTCTTGGGGGCTTTTACAGTGCGCCTCATGGTGACGCAAACGCTATAATTTTACCTTACATTTTAGAGTTTTATGGCGAAAAAGCATACAGCAGACTTGCAGAGCTTGCTGAACTTGTAGGAATAGAAGGCGAAAATGATGCAGAAAAAGGAAAAAAGTTTATACTTGCCATAAGGGAAATGAATGCTTATATGAAAATTCCCGATGATATTAACGAGATAAAAAACATTGCGGCAAAGGGCGGAATACAGGACAAAGATATCCCAACAATGGCAAAAAGAGCTTTTGCTGAAGCAAATCCGCTTTACCCTGTTCCGATAATAATGTCTAAAGACGATTTTACAAAAATGTACTATACCATTCAAAAAAAGTAAACAAAAAATAGCGGCAATGAAAAAATAGCACTTGGCTAAAAGGAAGAAATGTCAGAAACAGAGACCTATATCAAAAATTGTCGTAGTTGTTCAAAAGAACAAGTTGAAAAAATAAACGTCCAGCGTTTTGTCGAAAAGCTGGACGGGTATTTTGAGCGCAATGATATTAAGGGAGCGTTTAATCATTTTCAGTATTGGGAAAGAGAAGCGAAAATTTTGAAAGACAACAAGGGTCTACTATCAATATTAAATGAAGAAATAGGCTTTTATCGCAGGACAAACGACAAGGAAAACGGGATAAAAGCAGTAAATGAAGCTATAAAAATAATTGAAGAAAACGATTTTGCTACAAATTTGAGCGTTGCGACCATTTATGTTAATGCTGCCACCACGATGAAAGCGTTTGATATGGCCGACAAAAGTTTGTCATACTTTAACTTTGCCGAAAAAATATATCTAGACAACGGGAAAAAGGATAGCTATGATTATGCAGCGCTACTCAACAATAAAGCTGCAGCTTTATGTGATTTAGAAATGTTTAGCGAAGCGGAAAATTGTTATAACAAAGCGATTGAGATATTAAAAATAGAGGGAAACCACGACGGAGATATCGCAATATCGCTTGTAAATATGGCCCAATTGATTTTTCAAAGGAGCGCTAAAGCGTACCAAGAGATAGAAAACACACTGGATTTAGCGTGGGAATACATCAATTCTCCTCGTCAAATACGGGATTGGTCTTACGCTTTTGTTTTATCAAAATGTGCTCCCTCTTTTAGATTTTTCAAGAGAGAAGAAGAGGCAAATGCGCTAGAGGAAGTAGCAAAAGAGATATACGGAAAAGGCGGACAATGAAAGGAATAGAATTAGCTAAAGCATACTATCAAGAGTACGGAAAACCTATGTTGGAAAAGGAATTTCCGCAATATATAAATAGGATGGCAATTGGCCTTGTTGGACAAGGTTCAGAATGTTACGGGTTTGACGATGAGATATCGAAAGACCACGATTTTGAGGCGGGCTTTTGCATATGGCTCACTGAAGAAGATGAGCGATTGTTTGGATTCAAGTTGTTTCGCGCCTATTCTAAGTTACCGCAAGAATTTTTAGGAGTAAAGCTTAAAAAAAGTGGCGCTTTGGGTTCGGACAGAAAAGGCGTACGCAAAATAAAAGATTTTTATTCGTTTTACACAGGAACAGGAGACGTACCAATAAGCAATGAGCATTGGCTCAGCATTCCGGATAAGTACCTTGCAGAAGCAACAAACGGTGAGGTTTTTGTAGATAATCTTGGAGAATTTTCTCGCATAAGAGAAAAAATAAAAACAGGAATGCCCGAAGACGTTAGGCTAAAAAAACTTGCTTCTGCGGTATTTAATATGGCGCAATCAGGGCAATACAATTATTCAAGATGCCTTTCGCATCAAGAAAAAGCGGCAGCGGCTATTGCATTGTCGGAGTTTGCAACAAATGCAACGCAAGCGGTATTTCTTTTAAACAGAAAACATATGCCCTATTATAAATGGGCTTTTCGCTCGATGAAGGAGCTGGGCTATTTATCGGAAATATCCAATATGCTAGAGCTTCTTTTATCCTCGCCTTATGACAGCGATGTCAACACAGAATTAATAGAGAAGATATGCAGTATTATTATCAAAGGTATAAAAGAAGAAAAGTTATCTGATACAGAAGACGATTACTTAGAGCCATACGCATATTGTATCAACAACAAAATCAAAGATGGAAATTTAAGAAACTCACCTGTTATGCTATAATAATCAACAAATGGGTAAACGAGAGTATTTTTTAAGAAAATGCGTCAATTTTGAACCGTTATAAAAATTTGATATTGTATTTATTTTGGAGTCATGGTATTATAATAG